>CAZDDB010000049.1:0-16133 GCA_964504105.1 uncultured Acidobacteriota bacterium | reverse complement strand
TTTGTAACGCCGGCGTCTCGCCGGCCAAAACAGAGATTCCAGCTCGAGCTCTGCCGGCGGGACGCCAGCGTTACAGCTAGAACTCTGCCAGCGGGACGCTGGCGTTACAGCTTAGAGCTGGAAACCGGCCTTCCTTGCGTCTTCAAAAAACATCTTTACGGTCTCCAGAGAGAGCTCTTCCAGATCTTTTCCCAGGAGATCCAGTTTTTTTAGCAGGTCGCTTGTGACTGTAATGATGTGACAACCCACGGCTTCGGCCTGAAAGATGTTGAATACTTCGCGCGGGCTTCCCCAGAGCAATTCAACGTTCGGAGTACTTTGCAGAGATCTCACTGCTTCCGCCATTACCGGGAAGGGATCTCTTCCGGTGTCCGCAACTCGTCCGGCCAAGAGGGACACAATGGCGGAAGGACCATTCTGCAGAGCAATGGTGACGGAACGCAGCTGATCCAGAGTCGTCATTGCAGTGACATTGATTTTTACTCCCTGTTGAGCAAGTTTGCGTATCAATGAGACGGATGGTTCGCGCGAAGTGTTGCTGATCGGAATCTTGACATAGACGTTGCGGGCCCAGCCGGAAATCTTCAACGCCTGCCTTTCCATTTCTCCAAAATCATCGGCAATCACCTCAAAGGAAACGGGCCGGGCCTTTTCCATTTCCAGAATACTTCGCGCGAATTCTTCATAATCCGCAATCCCCGCTCTGCGCATCAGCGTTGGATTCGTCGTAAACCCTTTGATATACGGGCGCTGCCGCATCTCCAGGATTGTGGCTTTGTCGGCGCCATCGGCAAATATCTTTACCTTCAGATCTTCAAGCCGTATCATCGAATTCCGTCTCCCCTTCCGGCCTGCCGCAGAATCCACGGCACGGCTTCCATCAAAGATCGAACGCTGAGATCCGGAGGATGAATGGGTTGCGGTTCGCGATACCCGGAATCCACCCAGACGGTCTTGCAGCCGGCCCGGTAGCCTGCTTCAATGTCCTTCCACCGGTCTCCAACAATGAAACTATCGCAAAGAGGAATCGAATATTTCTCAGCGGCTTGCAGCAGCAGACCCGGTTGCGGTTTGCGGCACTGACAGGTATCCCGATCGTCGTGATAACAGGTAAAGATTTCATCCAGAGGCAAAAGCGAGAGCAACTTTGCGTGAATTTCCTCCACAGCTCTTTTTGATTGCGCAGCGCGGGCAACATCCGGCTGATTGGTTACAGCGATCAGCAAGAAACCGGCCTCTTTCAACAAATCCAGGGCTTTCTCAACGCCCTGCAAGATGCTGAGCTCCGCGCATGAGGAGGGCGGAAAAGACAGACCATCGCGCACGACAACCGCGTTGAGAACCCCGTCCCGATCCAGAAAGACGGCACGTTTCCCATGGCCACTCACCTCATCGACTCCCATTTCGTCTGGCACATCTTTAAACGGGGATGCGACACGATCAAATGCCAGATCACTGCCTGAAATGCCTCTGTATGGGGAGTCACGTTGTCGGCGTTTACGGTAGGAATCACGATGCACGCGTCCGCGACCTGAGCCGTGTATCCTCCGTTGCGACCCACTACTCCGATCGTGCGCGCCCCCACACTGCGCGCGTACTGGAGCGCCTTCACAAGATTCGGGCTGATGTTTTTCTCGAGATCTCCCCCTCCCACCGAATAAATTAGCACTAAGTCCTTAGTAGAGAGGCGGCTCACCCGCAGCCAACCGTCAAACGCGTTCTCCCACCCGTCATCATTAATGCGCGCGGTCAATTCGGAAACGTTGTCTACCGGGGTATAGGCTTCGATGTTTGCGATTTTGCGAAAGTCGTTCACCGCGTGAGAAGCGTTCGCTGCGCTTCCTCCGACCCCAAGGATAAACAGCCGTCCTCCCTGCGATCTCGTCTCTTCCAGCAGGGAGATCATCCTTTCAATTTGTCGCATATCTAATTTGGAAACAATCTCCTGGACTTCCGACAGGTACTGCCTGATAAACTCCATTTGTATGTGTTACCCCTCTAGGGTTCCGGCCAGAAACATCTCCAGCTCCTCAATTCCTTCGGGCGAACCCACTTCATAAAATCTCTGAAAAACCTCGGTTGCGGCCAGCTGGTCCTTCCGCAACAATTCCCGGTAGACCATCTCCAGATCGCAGGACTGCTTTTCCTGAACGGGATCGAAAGCAGCTTTCCTGAAGACGCCCAGACCGTAGTCGATGTGTTGCATTGCTTTGGTGGTACGACTCTTATTGTAATCGACGACCCGATTGTTATGAAATTCAACGTTGCTTTTATCCCAACGGCCTTCATTCTTGAATACAGTCATCAACCCGGTCTTGCCGGTTTGCAGAAAATAAGCTGCAATTGCCCGGTAATCGCAATCCAGGTAAGAATCTCCATACATTACATAGAACGGATCGGAAAGCAGCGGGATTGCATTCTTGACGGCGCCCGCGGTACCCAACAGCCGGGGACCGTCAAAAGAATAAGATATTTGCAACCCTGAATCCTTACCGCGCCCCACAACTTCTGCGATCTGATCTCCCAGATGGCCGACACACAAAACAACGTCCTGCAAACCCTTTTGGCGGAGCAAACGAAGCTGATGAGCTACAAACGGCTCCCCCAGAATTTCCACCAGAGCTTTGGGAATCGATTCAGTCATCGGGCGAAGACGCGTAGCCAGTCCGCCTGCCAGTAGAGCAACGGAGAGCGGATCGGAGCTCATGATTGAGCAATCACCTTTGTTCCTTCAAAGTCGAAGCGAAACCGGACCTCAGGAAGGCCCGCTTCCTTCATTGCCTGTCGCAACCGGACCCGGTCTTCCGCATAAAAGATCAAAAAGCCGCCGCCCCCCGCTCCGATTAGCTTGCCTCCCAGCGCGCCGTTTCTGATCCCCAGCTCATACCACTCGTTGATGCGATCATTGCTCATCTGAGGCGAACGTCTCTTCTTGTGCGCCCAGTGCACATTCATGAGTTCCGCGAAACGAGTTAGATTAGCGCCCTCCAGGGCTTGCCTGCTCTCATCTCCGAGCTGCTTGATGAAATTCAAATTTGCAATCATCTCCATGTCGCTGTCTTTGCTTTTTGTATCCTGGTGTCTCAGGATTTCGGAAGCCGAACGCGAATAACCCGTGAAAAACAAAAGTAAATTGTCTTCCAGCGTGTACAGGACTTCCCGATCCATCCGGAGCGGCCATGCCTCAACTCGATCATCGGGATGAAAACGAAAACAGGTTAATCCGCCGAATGCAGAAATATATTGATCCTGTTTTCCAACCGGTTCCTTCAAAACCTCAATCTCAATCCTGCAGGCTTGTTCGGCAAGTTCTTGTGCGTGGATCAAATTCTTGTGATGCAAATGAAGCGCTTTCAGCAAAGCAGTAACAAAGCTACCAGAGGAGCCGAGTCCGGTACCGGCAGGAATATCGGCCATACTTGTGATTTCAAGATTTGCGTTTTCCGTGCCGGTGAGTCTCAACGCTTCCCGGAATAAAGGGTGCTGGACATCGTCGACTGTTTTCACCCGTTCCATTCTGGAGTACTTCAGAATGAACTCCTGATCAAAAGTCTGATGAAGCGTGATGTAGACGTACTTGTCGATTGCACCGGCCAGGACAAAACCGCCATGTTCGCGATAGAAGGAGGGTAGATCCGTGCCTCCACCGCCCAGGGAGATGCGCAGTGGGCTTCTTGTAATGATCATGATTTCTTGAGCGACCGGGAATTTTATCACCCGATCGCGCAGCCGGTCAAACGTCGCGTTTTCGATTCAGTACCCATTCATTCTGTCTCAAGTATTCCAGTGTTCTGATGATTCCTTCCCGGATGGTGAGATGCGGTTTCCATCCCAAATTTCGAATCATGCTGCAGTCAAGGAAAATGAAGGGACTATCGCCAATCCACCCGCGGTCTCCCCCGCTGTAAGCGCGCCGCGGATTGAGGCTAAGATGTTCGCAGATCCAGCCAATCGAATCATCCACGGTACAAAATTCATCCGCGCCCAGGTTGAAGATGCTCAAACGACCGTTTGATTTCCGGATTGCCAGCAGCATTGCGTCCAAACAATCCTGAATATACAGATAGGACTTCCGCTGCTTTCCGTTGCCCAAAACATCGAGTCTATCCGGATGATCGAGCAGCTGTTTGTAGAAATCAAACACATGGCCGTGAGTGTAACGCTCTCCCAGGATCGAAACAAAGCGAAAAATGTGCCCCTGAAACCCGAATCCCTCCGTGTAGGCTTCGATCAGTCCTTCCGCGGCCAGTTTAGATGCGCCGTAAAACGAAGTCTGGACTGGAAAAGGACAATTCTCCGGTGTGGGAAAAGTATCCGGCTCGCCATAAATCGATCCGGTGGAAGCAAAAACAATCCGCGTAACGCCCGCCTGTCGCATCGCTTCCAAAACACGAAACGTGCCGATCGTGTTTTGTTCCAGATCCTTCTGCGGATGCTCGATCCCGAAACGAACATCCGCATTTGCCGCCAGATGGAATACAAGATCCATGCCTTGCATGGCTTTGGCGATGGTCGTTTCGTTCAGAATATCCCCATGAATCGGGTGGAATTTGGAAGACCGCCGGGCATCCATAAGAAACTCCGGTTGGCCCGTTGAGAAATTATCGAATCCCGTGACCTCGTTTCCCTCGGACAGGAGGCGATCCACAAGATGACTCCCGATAAAACCTGCAGAGCCGGTAACAAGAAGACGCACGTTATCTCTCCGTGAGCGGCGTTGGATTGCCTGTCTCGATCGACCTGAGGAGTGAATTATATCGCACTCAGTGCCATGCTTCATTTGCGGGCGGGACGCTCGCGCTACAACAGATTTATCGTGCACCGCCGCGGAACAGCACAGTTGACATTCTTTCTACCCACGTAGTACGCTACTATTCGAAGTGATCTGATTGGAGTAAACACATGCCAAGAAAGCCCAGAAAATCGAACCTCTTATTAACCGATGTTGAACTGTCTCTGTTTCGCCCCTTCTGGGAAAGCGGAAAGAAGAGTCTCTCTGCAAGTGATGTCCAGCTCTATTTGATGAACCATGGAAAGAACAATGCATACACCACTGTAAAGACCATGGTGGATCGAATGGTGAAACGCGGCATTTTCAGCGCCAAAGAGGCGCAAGGTCGTTTTTACTACACGCCGAAAGTCACTCGCGAACAGGTCCAAAAAGCCTGGGCGGATCACATTAAGGAGCTGCTCTACGGCGGCTCCAAGCGCCGTTAAGGTTCCGGGTTCCCGCATTCTTTTTTTTGAAATCCCGGTAGATATTTCGTCTCATGACATCAGGTAATCAAACTCCGAATCGCCACCAACCGAACTCAGGGCTTTGCGATACCTGCCGGTTCGCAAGAGTGATTCTATCCGGGAACGGGAGCCGTTTTCTCTTGTGCGAGCGATCGAAAAGCGACCCGGAATTTCCGAAGTATCCCCGCCTTCCTGTGCTGTTCTGCAAAGGTTTTGTACGATCAGAAGATTCCAGAAATGATGCAAAATCATTTCACGGTCGTGTTCTTCTGATTCCCACATGAGCAGAGTCAAACTGGAAGTATCGCCAGTGAAAGCGTCATATCAGGAGCAATTGAAGTTCATCGAGTTGTGGGGCCCGGACTGCTCGAATCCGCCTACGAAGAATGCCTGGCCTAGGGCACGGGATGGATTACTTCTACGGCATCTATATCCGCCCCTGGAGAAGGACCGGCATTATCGCACTGAGCGGCCGGGAAAAACACGGTTTCCCGGTCTATGATTTTCACTACGCGGACGTTGTTCAAACCAGATCCGGCAAGATCGAATCCGCAAGACCCGGTGAAGATCGGCGGACCATCCTTACATTCCACTGTGCCAAGACTGACAAACGGACCATCCATGTTCTGGCTCACAAGGACTTCGAGCCCTTCTGTTGAGACAGATTGAAATACCCGAAGATCATCACCGGGAAGATCCTGAATGCAAGAGCCCATATACAGAGTCATGCTGCCGTCGATTCCGAGCGAAGTAAAGGCGCGAAACTCCAGCTTGCCGTCCCCATCTTTTCGCGCGTTGTTCGGACCCAGCGCCTGAATCGGATCCACGTATGCATTGGTAGCAAGACACTGAAAGTCCGTCTGCACCACTCCGATCGCAAAAACCCCTTGCGACTGGCAGCCTGCAGGAAGAGTGGGCGTCGTTGAATTGTCGTCATTGCAGCTCATGATCAAGGCAGAAGCGGAAATTGCAAGCAGGAAGGCACGGTATCTCATTCTCATTTGTTCTATTCTCTGGTATGATGCCAAAAGTTTCAAGAATCAAGGAAAAAAGAAACATGATTATACACGAAATCAAAAAACAGCTATATGTTGTTTGTGTTCTTGTTTTCACTATATTATCTACTCCCGTTTTCGCTCAACAACTCCAGCCGGCTCCAACATTTTCTCTGCTGAACGCCGGGTACGGGGCCGCGGCACTGGGGATGGGGGGTGCGTTTGTGGCGGTGGCGAATGACCTGAGCGCAATCTATTGGAACCCTGCCGGAGTGGGTCAGCTTGGCGGATTCCAGATCTATGGTGATTACCGTTATCAGAGTGATAGCGATGAGGACTTCTCTCCGGAGATTTTTGCAAACAGATTTGAATCCAGCCAGAGTTTTGCAATTTTGGGGAATCAGTTGCAGGCGCTTTCCGCATCGTACGCAATCCGGAAGCAGCGAGTTACGTTTGTCCCCGCCTTTGCCTGGCAAAGGACGTCTGTGCTTGGACCGAAACGGGATTTGAAGGAACGTGCGGGGGTTGTTGAATTCCTGACACCGGCAGTCTTCTTTCAATCGGAAGGAAATTTTAACGAAGAAATCAACCGCGGCGCTGAAGAGTATTCCACGGCCTTCTCCGTAAATTTCTCAGGCCGTATTCTATTCGGAGGATCGTGGAGTTTCCTGACACGCGGACCGGAAGAAAATCTGACTGGAACCTTTCATGACAGCTTTGTGTTGCCGTTTCACGAGACGCGTACCGATACCGACCTGAGCCAAACGCGCAAAACGGATTTCAGCGGAAATTACTTCAAAGTGGGAGGGCTCTATTTTCCCGCCGCCGGGTTCAGTATCGGAGGCACGGTCCGTTTTCCCTATACCCGTAAAGCCACCATCACGCTGGACCGGAAAGGCTCCTTTGTGACGAGTGAAACCGTGGTTGATGCAGATGGAAACGTGATTCGGGAGGTCATCACATCGGGAGCTCTGGATGAACAGGCAGCGGCACGAAGCGAACTGAAGCAGCCGGCGGAGTTCACCGTCGGCGCCGCGATGCGCACACGCAAGAAGATGCTGGTGAGCGGATCTCTCACCTATGCCGACTGGTCTGATGCCATGCAGATCATCAGCGATTCCACGGATCCTCTTCTCATTCCGGAAACCGAATTGCTCTTCCCAACACTTCGCGTTACAAACGGTCTGCAGCCTTCCCTGCTGCAATGGCGCGGCGGAGTGGAGTATCAACTCGGTCAAATCGGCAACGGGATTGCGTTGCGCGCCGGCATTTTTCGTGATGGACAACCCTACGGGACCACCATCGCAGACCGGGTTTATTTCAAGGGATATTCCTTTGGCGCAGGGTATGCGTCGCGGGGTTTGCGAATCGACGCGGCGTTTGTCCGTGAAACGGGCGATCCCATCCTCACAACCCAGAGCAGCAAACCTTCCCGTTACGCCAACCGCCGTTGGGTATTCAGCGTCGGCTACGCCCAATAGATTCAATGGCTCAAGTTCCTTTTCGAGTAATTGAAGGAACCCGGAAAGAGGCAAACCCCCTCCGGAGAACAAGATCTGATTGCTGCAGCTCAGCACGGCGATACCGGCGCCTTTCAGGAACTCTACGAGTATTACCGCGAGCGTGTTTACAATCTCATCTATTACTCGTTGAACGATGTGCAACAGGCGGAAGATGCATTCCAAACTGTTTTTGTAAAAGTATTCAAGGCTCTGCCCCATTTTCGGCTCGAATCCAGTTTTCACACATGGATGTACCGCATCGCGCTAAACGAATGCAAGAACCGGAAGAGACGTCCACGGTTGTTTGTGCCGATCAGCAATATCAGTGACGGCCGGGACGAGCCTGATCCGTCGCCCGGCCCCGATGCCCTTCACGCTTCGAACCAAAGTGCGCAGATTGTCCGGCGCGCGGTGATGAATCTGAAGCCGAAGTACAGGACTGTCGTGATTTTGAAGTACCTGGAAGAAATGTCTTACGAAGAAATTGCGGTAACTCTCGGCTGTTCTCCAGGCACGGTGGCTTCCCGGCTTTGCCGCGCCCTCCAGATTCTTGAGAAGCGTCTTGGTGGGGCCTATTGAACAGAAAGAATCGAATCGAGCGGTAGATGGAGCACGGGCTTCCACCCCGCCAGTGCCGAAAGTACACATGGTTTGTCCAGCGGGCGGGACGCTCGCGCTCCCATTCTGTATTCAAACATAGTATTATCTATTGACATCGTACTACAGTCATTGTAGTATGCTTGTACTATGATATCTGTAATTCACAGGAGATGAACAATCATGAGGGGAAAGCTGGTTTACATCGCCTATCTGCTGGTCATTTACGCTGCGGTGGGGTTGCTGCTTCGCTTTTTTTAGGATACCTGTTGTCCATTCAGTTCCAAAAAATTCGGTAGGGGCGTGGGGCATTGCGCCCCTACCAATTTGTCGAAGTCGATTGTAGAATAGCGTCACCATGAGCGAAGGATTGCGCCGCGAATATGGGTTGCGGGACCTGATCCTGTTCCACATTACCGCCATTGTAACGCTTCGATGGATCTCTTTTTCTGCTGCCCGCGGCCCCTCTTCCCTCAGTTTATGGGCGCTTGCTTTCTTTGCGTTCCTTCTTCCGATCGCCTATGTGGTGATTGATTTTACGCGAAAGATGCCGCAGGAAGGCGGACTCTATCAGTGGATTAAGAACACGCTGGGACATTTCCATGGTTTTGTTGCCGCGTGGTGTTACGTGGTAAACAACCTTTTTTACTTCCCTTCGCTGCTGGTTGCGGTTGCCGGCTATGCGGCATTTACACTGGTTGGAGATAGACAGGATCTTCAGAACAATATTTCGTTCGTCCGGTATTTCGCGCTGGCAGCTCTCTGGGCCACGCTGATTTTGAATCTGATCGGGGTCCGGTTCGGAAAATGGGTACAAAATATCGGCGGGTTATCCATCTGGATTCCGGGGACGATACTGATTCTGCTGGGAATGTATCAATTCATCAAGTCAGGATCGGTTACCGATTTCAGCATGAGGAGCCTGTTCCCTGATTTTAGAAATTATGATACCTGGAGCGTCTGGGCGCAGATCTGTTTTGCGTTCACTGGAATCGAATTAGCAAGCACGATGAGTGAAGAAGTGAAGGATCCTGTAAAATCGATTCCAAAATCGATCTATATCGCATGCGTGATCATCACTGCGATTTATATTCTGGGCACGATCTCAATCCTGGTCACGATCGGGTCTGAAAACACCAACCTGGTAACAGGGATCATGCAGGCGATCGCTGCTGTTCTTTCCAGCATGGGGTTGTCCGGAATGATTACCCCGATCGCCGTTCTTCTCACGCTTGGGGGGCTTGGGACTCTGGCGGCATGGCTGGCGGGCGCGGCCCGGCTTCCCTACACCGTCGGGGTGGATCGTTATTTGCCGCAGGCGCTTGGAAAGCTGCATCCACGATGGGGAACACCCTATGTTTCTCTACTGACTCTTGGATGCATCAGCAGTGTCATCATTTGGATGAGTTTTTCCGGAGCATCGGTAAAGGAAACGTACACAATTCTTGTAAACGCATGCCTCATTCTCTATTTCATTCCGTTCGCTTATCTCTTTGTGGCTCATTTCTGGATGAATTGGAAAACGGACCGTAAACCTCTGGCGCTGGTGCTGGCTTTGGTGGGTTTGATTTCTACATTGGCCGCGATCGTCCTTGCCTGCATTCCTGCACCGGAAACGGAAAACAAAACACGCTATGTGCTTGAAGTCGTTGGCGGAAGTTTTGGGCTTGTTGTTGTTTCCATGGTTCTTTACTGGAATGCCCGACGCAAGGGTACTGCCGTGCCTGCTGTCTAACGCCGGTCCTCGCTATGATTTCTCCAATGCTTTCGAAACCGGCAGAACGTCTTCCGTCTGGTTCGGGGTATCTGTACGAAATCAAGCTGGACGGTCAGCGGACGATTGCTGAAGTTACGAAACGAAGCACATTGCTGTACACACGAAATCTCCGCAATGTTACTGTGAAATATCCGGAGCTGGCCGAGCTGCCGGATTGTCTGCAGTGCAAGAACGCAATCTTCGATGGCGAGATTATCGCCCTGGAGAACGGCATCCCATCGTTCGAGCTTCTGCAACACAGGATGAATCTCAGTGACGCCCGGATGATTCGCGCTTCTGCCGAAAAAGTTCCCATCCTATACTACGTCTTTGATTTGCTGGAGCTCGACGGCCGTTCCCTGCTGCGGGTGCCGCTCACCGGGCGCAAGGAACTGCTTGCAAAGAACCTCCAGCCGGGCGAGGTGGTGAAGCTTCTTCCCTTCTTTGATTCCCGGGATGTCACGTTACGAAAGGCGCTGGATTTCGGATACGAAGGCGTAGTCGCAAAAAAGCGCGATTCCCTGTACCATCCGGGGCAAAGGACGGATTCATGGCTGAAACAGAAATTTCAACAGCGCGATTCGTTTGTAATCGGGGGGTGGCTCGAAGGCGGTCGATCGCGGAATTTTGGTTCGCTTCTGATAGGAACATATCAGGGCAAAAAGCTCCACTTTAGGGGGCGCGCGGGAACAGGGTTCAATGATTCTACGATTTCAATGCTAATGGATTCCTTCGAAAAACTAAAAAATACGAAGAGTCCGTTTGAAGATCTCCCACAGGGACCAAAAGGCACGCACTGGTTAAAACCGAAACTGGTCGCAGACATCAAGTTCAAAGAAATCACAAAAGCCGGTATCCTGCGCTCGCCTGTGTATCTGGGTCTGCGCAACGACCTGCGCCCCGAAGATTGTACGCTCTAAGAATTGACCTTTGTAGTACTAACGTTGAGTTTTTTCTCCTTTTGGCAAGAATTTACGAACGGGTTTGTAACGCCAGCGTCTCGCTGGCCAGACAAAAAAAGTGCACTTCAATCACCGGCCGGCGGGACGCCGGCGCTACAGACCGTTTCCCGCCATTCTCCATCTTCAATCGTCTATCCTCGGTCTTTCGTTGCGGCCCGTCTGGGCCGCGTCTTGTCTTCGTGTCTTTGTGGTTCATTCGATCAAACGTACAGCTTTCCCACGTACTCCTGATAGCCGTTAAACAACTTTGTTTGAACGCGCTCGTCAGTGCCCAGCATGCGTTCGAAAGCCTGCGACCATCGAGGATGCGGTTTATACGGATTCACATTTGAAAGGAAATCGTATTCATCAGGTGCAAGTTTGTTCCAGAATGTGGCCGGCTGTCTGTCTGTAAACTCGATCAGAACGATTCCTTTGATGCTCTTGTATCCGTATTTCCATGGTGTGGAAAGACGGATCGGCGCTCCGTGCTGCACCGGCAAAGGATGCCCGTAGATGCCGGTCACAAGAAATGTGAGCTCGTTCATGGCCTCTCGCATGGTGAGCCCTTCAAAATACGGCCACGGATACCAGCGTTGTCTTTTTTGTCCGGGGGCTTCTTCAGGTTTTTGAAAAGACACCATTCGCACAAACTGTGCGGTAGAAAGAGGCTCCACCATCTTGATAAAATCAGCCATGGCAAAACCTGTCCACGGCACGGCCATCGCCCAGGCTTCCACGCAGCGGTGACGGTATAGCCGTTCTTCCAGATTCATCTGGCGGATGAGTTTGTCGATATCGAAAACTTGTGGCTTCTTCACCATGCCGCGCACTTCGATGGTCCACGGGCGGATCTGAAATTGATCGATGTGCCGGTATACATCCTTCTGGTCGGTAAATTCATAGTAGTTGTTATATTGCGCTGCCACCTCTTCCTTTGTCAGCGGACGATCAAGTGTATATTTCGGATTTTTCTCTACCGGATAGAGATCCCTGGTCGAGTCCGTTCGGACTGCAACGGTCCCCTTTGTTTGCGTTCTTTCCGTCTGCCCGGAGCTGCATCCTGCGATCAACGAAAACGCAGTAACGCCGGCTGCTTTGAGAAACGCGCGGCGGTTGAAATAGATATGTTCGGGGGTTGCTTCCTGTTCCGGAATCTCCCACGGTTTCGCAATTTTGATGTGCATAGAAACGCCTCTTTCTTCTGCCTTCTACCTATTGGTCGGCTGTGATGGCTCTTCCTTTCGCCTCAGGCAACAGCCAGATCCAGACTCCTGCAAGAAATGAGAAGATGGCTCCAAGCCAGATCCCGACAACCAGACCGTAATAGACCGAAAGACTTGCAATCAGGACCGGAGTGACAAACTGCGTAGCCCGCGCCAGGTTATAAATTGCGTTCAGGGCGGTGCTTCGAATCCGTGTGGGAAATAACTCAGAGAACATCGGCCCGAAATTGGACCATGTCCCCGTACCGACTCCCGTGAGTACCATCAAAAGAAGCAGGGCCAGCGGAAGCGCATAAAAGAATTGCCAGGCAAGCGAAATCGTTCCCAAGCCTGCGGCCATCAACCAGGCAAAGATCGTAAATGCTTTGCGCCGTCCCCATTGATCGGAAAGAACTCCAAACGTCGTGTATCCCACGAGTTCGCCTGCAACAATTGCCAGAGTCCACCATCCCGACTGAGCGATGCTCAATGCTTTGTCCTCTTTCAAATAGCCGGGGAACCAGCTATAGGTAAACCAGTATGCGCACATGTTCAAACAGGTCAGAACAAATGCCAGCACCGTAATTCGCAAATACCGGCGTGTAAACAATTCGCCAAACAATTTCCAGTAAGGGGGAAGAGATCCCGCAGCCTGATGCTTGATCCAGACATCCGATTCCGGAAGAAATCTGCGGATCAGAATTACCATCATGGCCGGAAGAGCCGACACGGCAAAGGTCGTCCTCCATCCGAAATGCGGCGCAAAAAAAGCGCCCATGATCGCCGCCAATCCAACACCGATCGGCGCTCCGGATTGCATCCAGGCGCCGTATCTGCCCCGCTTCCCGGCAGGAAACGTCTCGCTGATCAAAGCGTGCCCGACTCCCCATTCACCGCCCACACCGAGTCCTGTTACCGCGCGCCAAAACAGCAACCACCAGAAACGATGCGTAAACGCGCACAGGCACGTTCCCAGACAGTATGCTACGATGGTCCATTGCAGCACCCTCTTTCGCCCATAACGGTCGGCTAGAAGGCCGAACACGATCCCGCCTGCGCCGGTCATCAACAGCGTCAACGAATAGACCCAGGATAGTTGTTGTTTTGTAAAGTGAAATTCTTCCCCGATCGGAATCAATAAAAAGGAATAAAGAATTAAATCGTAGAAATCGAAGACCCATCCGGCCCAGCACAAAACGACAATCCAGTAATGCCGCCGTGTCAGAACCGGGGATTCATTGAGCAGCATCGTTACGCTTCTGCGCGCATATTTTCCATGGTACTACCGGATACTGAGGAACCAGCGTACAGAAAGAGTTTAGTCCCTCCGCAAGACGTTGCAACTGTGACGATGGAAGATCCGGATTGCGCAAAGGCCCATGGCGCCTTTTCCTGGGAATTCCCCGGTACAGATCCGCCGGAATGAATTGCGCAATATCGACCAGGGACTGCAATGGCTCGCCGTATTCCTGCTCTTTGCCCATTGTATTTCGCGGGGTGACACGAAACACATAATACGCATTGTTGAGGAGTATCCTGTAGATGTTCCGGCGTTTTACGACCTCCTGTGCCAGACATCCGTCCAGAGACAGATAGCCTGCCTGGGTCAGAAAACTCTTGAGGGCAAGAGGCGATACAATCGCAATCACTTCTCCGCCCGCTTTGAATCGTTTCACCTGCGACTCCAGGGCTCTAAACTTTACCGGGGCCACATTCCCCTTTCGTAAACTGAATATTGCCGTGTTTGCCATCTCTTCGACCTTCCACCCATCCGATTCCAGAAATATTTTGAGCGCGGACGATTCGTATGAGTAAAGGTCCAAGAGTAATGTCGTGCGCTTGCGATCATAAGTATCGAGCATCTTCTGCGTTTGCAGAAACACTTTCGTTGTATCGGTGTTCTGCAGTACCGCATACGTTCTGCGCAGCTCAACCAAATGCCGGACAACATAAGATACTGGAAGAATCAAAAAGACAGCGATCACAAGAATGCGGAAACGCGGGAAACGTTGTTTCAAGAAATCAAAGACTCGCACGGCGCCGTACCCAGACAGGACGCATGCCATCGGCAGAAGGAATCCGAGATATCTTCCAAACCTGCAGAAATCATAGCCACGATTGATCACCGGAAGGATCAACATCGGCATCATAAACAACGCAGGGAGTTCCATCTTCCTGCGTTTGATCAAGAGGACAAGTCCGGCGAGCAGTGCCGCGGCGCACAGCAGGAATGCGGGGCTCTGCCAGTATCCGGACAGGCTTTTTGATTCGGCCTCTCCCCCCAGAAGCCGAAACAGCAGCGTCCATTCGTTTTGAGTGTTTGTAAGATACGAATGGACTCCCGGGTCTTTTTGCAGAGCATATTTGGGATACGTGAGCTCGAACTCCACGCTTCCCATTCCCGTGAGGATGTTGTAGAAGATCAAATTTGCGCAGCCAAGACAGACTGCCGGGATGATCAGATAGAACGCCGGCTTGCGGATCCATTTGAGAAGGCGTTCCTTTCCCTGAATGATAAACAGCAATACCAGAGCCGGAAATAAAGTGATCACGGAAGGATGGGTCTGCAGCGCCATTCCGTAGACAAACGCCGAGACAGCAAGCCACAACGGTTTCTCCTTTTCGAGTGCGCGAAAGAAAGTGAGCGCCACCAGAAGCACAAAAATGGGTGTGAGATTGTTCGAATAAGGAATGTGACTGATAAAATAGACGTGGTACACAGATACGGCCATCATCAAGGCGGAAAGCACAGCGACCCTCGTTCCTGCAAGACGTCTGGCAAGCAGGTAGACAGCCGACACTGTCAGCGCTCCCGCAATTGCCGTTAGAACGCGCGGTACCCAGTAATGCACTCCGAGAAGCCAGTACCCAAGCGCGTAAATGTAGTTGGCCAGCGCGCCGATATGCGGATGCTGGTTGGTCAGTGGAAACCTCTCCCCGTTGACCAGCTGCAGAGTCACCTCCATCTCTCCGCCTCGGAACCGCGGGATCTCCTGGAGCCGTGGAATCCGTACGGCCAGCGCCACGGCAAAAAAAAGGAACGGCAACAGCACACTTTCTGCAAATTTTCGGAACTTCATCGATCCAACCATTTGGCGCAATTACGTATCATTACTGGATGTAGCCAAGGCTCCGGAGCTCTTCCTTGATGTCTTCATCCATGTTGCTTTCGGGAGGCTCTCCTGCTTTCTGTTGGTTTCTCAAGCCGTAGGTGCTGATGTGGCGGACAGGATGCGCGCGAACATATTCCGGTTTCATGGTGTCCGTCAAAACTTTTCCCTTCATGTCGCTTGCCGGTGGAAGCCCGGTAAGATAGAGCAACGTCGGCAGAAAATCATAGATCGAAGCGTCTTGAATCGCGTAGCCGCTGCGAAATGCAGGTCCCTTGCAGAAAATCACACCATGCATCTCGTGATCTCCGGAAAGCAACGGATTCGTCCCCTTTGCCTTTTCAATCGCCTGGAATCCATGATCCGAAAGAATAAAGATGGTGGAATCGGCGCCTGCGACGCGGAGATATCTTCCCAGGACTTCATCCAGATAGATATAGTAGTTTTCAATGACATGCCCAAACCATTCCTGCTCTTGCGGTGTTACAGGGAAGAAGGGCACAGATTTCGGATCCATATATTTCCAGAAGCCATGGGACGTGAAATCCGCGCCCCTCAAATAGAGGGCAAAGACATCCGGATCGAGTGTGCTTAGAAGTTTGAGACCGGATTGGCTCAAGCTTTCATCTCTGCGATATGCTTGCGCCAAACGCTCCCGGACGTGTTGTGAGAGAATACGTTCCTTTGTTCCCGGTGCAAAGCGCTTTTGAAAATCCCAGTAGAAGCGAAACGAACTGAACCTGAACAACTTCGTTTGCAGATTCTCGTTGACATTTGTCCACGCATCTC
>CAZDDB010000048.1:7631-16247 GCA_964504105.1 uncultured Acidobacteriota bacterium | reverse complement strand
GATTGGTAGATTCCACCGGGCCGCATGCGGGAATCGGATTGGCCTGCCCGCTGTTGATCCGGTCAATGAACACAAGACCAGGATCGCCGGTTTGCCATGCCGCCTGCACAATTTTCTGCAACACTTCGCGCGCATTCAGCCGCCCGCTTTCTTTCCCCGTTTTGGGTGAAATCAGCCCATATGTTTCGTTTCTTTCCAGGGCGCCCATGAACTCATCCGTGATCGCCACCGAGATATTGAAATTGCTAACTTCCCCCGAAAGCTTGCAATCAATAAACTCCAGGATATCGGGATGATCCACTCGCAAAATCCCCATATTTGCGCCGCGTCTCGTTCCCCCTTGCTTCAACGATTCCGTGGCAGCGTCAAACACCTTCATGAACGAAACAGGACCGGATGCAACTCCTTTTGTAGTGGAAACCATATCGTCGCGCGGCCGGATCCGCGAAAACGAAAATCCTGTTCCACCACCCGATTTATGGATGATTGCAGCATTCTTGACTGATTCAAAAATCCCTGCAATGCTGTCCTCCACCGGTAAGACATAACAGGCGGAATACTGCAAGTTATTTCCTTTCCCCGCGTTCATCATCGTGGGAGAATTGGGAATAAACTTGCGATCCACCATCATCTTGTAAAACTGACCGATAATCTCCTCTGTTTCTTCCCTGCTTTTCCAGGAAAGCTCCGCCTTGCCGATTTCCACAGCAACGCTCCAGCAGCGGTCATCCGCTGATTCGATTACGTCACCGTTTTCATCTTTCATCAAGTAGCGCATGCGGAGGATCTCCAAAGCGTTATCGGGCCATGCACTTTGAATATTTGGTCTCTTAAATAGGGTTACCATGGGGGGAATGTTCTTTCTCCTTTTGTTATTTTGCCTTAGTTTTCTTTTGAGGAATAGGCTCTTTCAGGCAACATCCCTGAGTATACTTGAAAACCAAGAAATCCACAACTACTTTTGTCTCGACGAGAATACACCACAATATCTTGTATCCAAAGTCCTACACCGTTTTGGGGGTATCGCGTCCCATCGAGGCAACTTTGTCCTTCATCTTCTGCAGGCGGGAATCTGATTTCTCAAAGCTGGCCTGGAGGTTTCTCAAGTGACTGCCAATCTTTGCGAATTCGTTTCCAAACTGGCTCAGATCTTCTTCCATCTGTTGTAACTGCGCCAGAATGACCTTGGCCTGTTCTGAGATCTGAAAACCGCGAAGTCCCATCGTGATGACCTGCAGATACGCATAAAAAGTGTTGGGCGATACGGGAATGACTTTCTTGGTCATGCAGTATTCGTACAGATTAGTCTCTTCCTTTACGACAAGCTCGTAATACACATTTTCTGCGGGGATATACATCAGGGCAAAATCAAACGTGTCTTCCTCCGGAAGAATGTACTTCCTTGCAATATCGTCCACATGTTTCTTAACATCGGACAGGAACTGCTTCCGTGCATTCTTGCGTTCGGCGTCCGATTCAGTCTGAAGCATGCGCCTGAAGTTTTCCAGTGGAAACTTGGAATCCACACAAAGGATTTTTTTTCCGATAAACAATGCCGCATCGACAATCGTCCCGGAGGCAAAACGGTGCTGGGATTGAAAACCGCTTGACGGAAGGACCTGCCCAAGCAGATCGGTTAGAAAGAATTCACCTAATCCGCCGCGCATTTTAGGTGACTGCAGGATATCCTGCAGCGCCGCAACCTGGCGGGCGAGTTCAAAGATCTGCCGGCTTGCCTCCTGCACCTGCCCCAGCTTTCCTTCCACCTGGGCTACTACGTTTGTAGTATTCGTAATCTGTCCCGTGATGATTCCGAGATGGCCCGCAACGGTTTGAACGTTAGAATCAAACCGCTGAGAGACATTCTGTTGCAACTGCGAAACCTGGTTTTGCATGTCGCTTCGCGCCTGCTGTACCTGTTTGAGGATATACACTACAACGGCAAGAACCGCGCCGAGAAGAACGAAGAGCAGGATCTGAGCCGCTTCCATGGTTTACAGGTTAGAGTGAACAGATAAAAGCCATGGTTTTCTTATCTCACAGAAAGATCAAAAATCAAAGAAGCCCGCGCTACAGCTACTTACTTATTTCATTCTGTTTATTTGATTTTTGATTTTTGATATTTGATACTCTGTATCCATGGATCTAAAGAACAAAGTTGTTGCCGTGACCGGCGCTTCGGCCGGGATTGGAAAAGAGACCGCGTTGCGACTGGGGCGTTTGGGAGCGAGCGTGGTTCTGGTTGCCCGGCGGCTGGACCGTCTGGAAGCGGTTGCTCAACAGGTCGACCGGTCGGGAGGAGCCGGTTTTGCGGTGCAAGCCGACATCACGCAGGAACTGCAGGTGCGGACATTTGTCGACAAGTCGCTCGGCCGCTTCGGCCGCATCGATGTTTTGGTGAACAATGCGGGAGCGGGCCTTTACGCCACTGTGGAAGAAACCACCGCAGAACAAATGGAACGGGTCTGGAAGATCAACTGCCTCGGAACATTCTACTGTATTAGTAGCGTGCTTCCGGTGATGCGGAGACAGGGAGGGGGACAGATCATCACGATCTCATCGATGTCCGGGCGGAGGGGAGCCGCCTTCAAATCCGCCTACTGTGCGGCAAAATTTGCGCAAATCGGCCTGATGGAGTCTCTCCGGATGGAACTGTCCGGCACAGGAATCCTGACCACACTCATTTTCCCTGGAGCCACAGAGACGGAATTTCTGGACGTAATTGAGAACCCGAAAGACCGCAACATCCGCTATCACGGCTCGATTCAAAGTCCAGGCGAAGTTGCCGGCGCCGTGGTCAAAGCAATCCGGAAACCCACCGTAGAGATCATTACCCAACCCTTCGGCCGGCTGCAAACCGTTCTTCATGCATTTGCCCCCGGTCTGACAGATTGGATCGCACGCAAAACAGTGAAGCGAAACGTGGACATCTGATACCCAAACCCAGTACTCCGCGAAACCATTTTTTTCATTCTGCTCGATTCGCAATGTGGTACGGCATTTGCAACTGTCCCCTCCGAGATGATTCTTGAGGAGGCATTTTTTGCGATGAAAAGAATTTTTCTGTACGTTTTATTCCTATCGATTGTGAATCTACCCGCATTTTCAGACTCCATTACGGTCCTGGGCGGATATGTGTTGCCCAAAGGGGAAAGCGACGTTTTCCAACAAAACGAATTGGAAACTACATTTGAAGTGGACGACTTGAATGACTTTGGCGTCTACGTTGGTTACGATCATTTTCTCGGCAACTTCGTGAATCTGGCCGTGGGAGTCTCTTATTATCAAAGCGACACCGATGTGGTAGATCGCGATTTTGAGTTTCCCAACGGGGATCCGATCGCACGCAACATTTCTCTCGAGATTATTCCATTGGAAGCAGGACTGCGATTTCTTCCGGCCGGAAGAGAGGCGCCCGTAATTCCCTATGTGGGAGGAGGCGCAGGGGTCTATGTCTGGCAATATGAAGAAATCGGCGACTTTGTAATCAACCGCAATTCGAACTTTTCGCCGATTACAGGTCGTTCCTTTTCTGACGGCGCGGATTTTGGCTGGCATGTTGAGGGGGGAATTCAAATTCCTGTATCTCGATCAGCAACGATTACGGCCGAAGCGAAGTATTTCGACGCGGAAGGAGATCTGGATGAGCGTTCGTTTGATCCTCTATTTGAGCCACTGGATCTTTCTGCAACAATGTTCTCAGCGGGGGTTTCTTTCTGGTTTTAACGCTCTCACATCATATACACTGCAAAAACCCGGTCCGTTTCGCGGACCGGGATTTTTTTTGGCGGGCACAGATCTGAACCACGGGGTAGTTCACTCAGGTCATTTGAGGTATGATAAGGCCGACATACGGAAACAGCCCGGGAAGGAGTTTCCGAACAGGTGGCAACAGTGATCCAGATGCGCTGGCAAAGCCTCAAGGTTCGCTATGCTCTGATCTTTAGTTTTTTCATCGCCGCTATTCTCCTTTTTAACGCGATCCTGTTGATCTATTTCAAATACAAAGAATTTCAAAACGACATCGAGCACCGTGCGTTTTCATTCGCACGACTTGCCGTAAAACCGATCTGCGATGGCTACGATACCTACTTCTATTCCGGGTACTTCAAATTCCGGGAACTGATCAGCAGTCTTCTCTCTTCGGAACCTGATGTTTCGAAGATCCGGATCGTGGATGTCAATGGCAGGATACTCTTTGATTCCGACAATCTGAAAAAGAGCCACTTTATTCCGCGCACCGACGAACAACTCCCTCTGATTACGGATGCGTATTATCTGGACGCAGTACGGCGTCTCGAAATCAGCCAGCGTTATATCTACGGGACGGATGAGCGAAAGAGTCTGGAGATCGTGTCTCCCTACATCGAAGAATGGGGCCGCCATAAACTGTCGGTCATCATGTATTTTTCCTACCGAAGCCTCGACCCGCAGATCCGCATGATGATTTATCAGGTGGGCGGACTGACCCTGTTGAGTATGATTTTTACCAGCTTTCTCGCATGGGTCTTTACCGGCAAGATCACCGAACCGCTGGAGCAACTTACCGAGCAAGCCAAAAAGATGACCACGGGCGGTACAGAGGATACCTTCGACTCAAAGGCGGACAACGAAGTCAAAGTCCTTACGAAAACGTTCGCTCTAATGACTTCGACAATCCAAAAAAACATCCACGATCTCGAAGAAAGCAATGAACAGCTGGCCCGGTTGAATGAGGAACTGAAGGAATTTGACCGTGTAAAGTCCGATCTCCTGGCAAATGTATCCCACGAGCTTCGCACTCCGCTTACCTCCATCAAGGGGTACACAGAATATATCCTGGAAGGAAAGCTTGGGCCGGTATCGCAGAAGCAGCAAAAGGGGCTGATGGTGGTGCAGAAAAATCTGGACCGCCTTGCGAAACTCATCAATGCTTTGCTGGATTACTCTCTAATGGATTCGGACAAAATGGTCCTTTCGATCAAGCCGTTCAACCTGAAATTGCTGTCCAAACAGGTTGTGGTGAATCTCGGCTCCGAGCTGGAAAAGAGAAATCTTCATTTCCAGATTGACATGCCGGACGATCTTCCGCTGGTCGTGGGGGACAAGGAAAAGATTTATCTGGTACTGGAGAACCTCACGATCAATGCAATCAAGTTTACCGATGGCGGCGGAAAAATTACCGTACGCGCCGAAGCCATAGAAGAAGGCAATGGCGGCTCGGTCCGGATCTTTGTAACGGACACGGGTGTAGGAATTCCCGAAACAGCGATCCCTCGCATCTTCGATCGCTTTTATCAGGTCGACGCTTCCAGCAAACGAAAATACGGCGGCATGGGGCTCGGTCTTGCCATCGCAAAGTCCATCGTCGATGCCCACAAAGGCAGGATTTTTGTGGAGAGTGAAATCGGGAGTGGAACTACGTTTACTGTGATTTTGCCCGCCCTGAAGGAAGCGCTGTCTGAAGGAGAGGAAATCATTCTGACGAAGGAGAATGGGGACCGCTACTTGATCCAGATCATTGATGACGATGCCGATATCCTGCGGCTTCTGAAAATGTACCTCGAAGATGAAGGATTCCGCGTTGCTACCGCCGAAACTGCCGGTAGGGGGCTGTTATTGGCGCGCGAGCTGGTTCCCGACGCAATCATCCTGGATGTGCTGCTTCCCGATCAAGACGGGTTTAATCTGCTGGAAACGCTAAAAGCCGGCCCTGAAACTTCGCGGATCCCCGTACTCATTCTTTCCGTGATCAAAGAAAAACTGAAAGGAATGAACCTCGGCGCCGCCGACTATCTCGTAAAGCCGGTCGGGCATTCCCTGCTGAAGACAACTCTACAACGAATTCTTGATAAGAGCGGGCGGCCAAAAACAATTCTGATCGTTGATGACGAAGAGGACACTGTGCAGTTGCTGCGCGAGCGCTTGACTGCCGAAGGATTTCGAACGGTGGAAGCGCTGAATGGAAAGGACGCGCTTTTGAAAGCCGCTGCGCATGCACCGGATCTCATCCTGCTGGACATTATGATGCCGGAAGTCACAGGCTGGGACGTCATGGAACAGTTACAAAAAGGGGAAGGGACCGCTTCGATCCCTGTGGTTGTCTTGAGCGCCGCCGTCTCCGAAGCCGACGTCCAGCGCGGTTACAGGATGGGAATCAAGAACTACGTAACCAAACCATTCGAAATCAGAGAGCTCATCTCAGAAATCAGGAAAGTCGTCCAGAACGCGAAGTAGGGGCGCATTGCGTGCGCCCGGGGGGCAAGCCACAAAGTCGCCCCTACCCTTCTTTGCGCTGTGTTATAATCCGTTGCACAGGTGGTATTCTTCATGGAAAAACAGAAGATCCTGCTTGTTGATGACGAAGAAGATATCCTGGACTTCCTGGAATTAATTCTGGAAGAGCAGGGGTATTCGGTCATCAAGGCAAGTTCAGGACGAGAAGCACTCGCCGCCGCCCAAATGCACCGTCCGGAGTTGATTCTTCTGGATGTGATGATGCCTGAAATGGACGGATGGGAAGTCCTCAAACTGCTGAAAGCGGATGAGGAAATTACAGATATCCCCGTTGCTATGCTTACGGCCAGAACCGAAATGAAGGACAAGATTCAAGGATTGCAGGAAGGCGCAATCGATTATATTTGCAAGCCTTTTGCAACGAAAGATCTGTTGGACAAGCTTCAAATCATTCTGGCGCAGGTGAAAAAATAGCCATGGGGCGCTTTTCTCGTCTCCACCTGTAACGGAAAGGGAACGACGGCCGTGGATCCGAAAACAGACTACTTCATCCTGCGCGCTGAATGGCTGAAGTACAAAAGCAACCTGTTCGATAAGAACACGGGCCTTCCCACGCTCCCCATTGTGCTGGATGATGCGCGCAAAATGGTGGAGGAACACGGCGCTATTGGACTGCTGTTGATCGATCTGGGAAAGCAGAAAAGTTTCGAGACTACTTACGGCTGGCAGCTTTACGATGAGGTGATCAAGGAATTTTCACAAATCCTGGAGGAAAGCAGAAACGAAATTTTCAGCGAAAAAGATCTCATCACCATCTCTCACATTCGAGGGGATGAATTTACACTCTTTTTGACGCCCCCCTCGGGAAAAATCTGGACGGAATCCACCATCGAATTGGCGAACGAAAGAATGCGAAATATGGTCCGTAAGAAAATGGACCGATTCAGCAGCCAGAGATGGTTTTCAAACCTCACTTTTCATGCGGGTTATGCAACCATCCTGCGCGATCCATCGACGCGAGTAGAACGGCTGATCCAGCGGGCGATTTCGCGTGCCAGAGAAGTGAGCGGCCAGGAAATTGAACATGAGATGATCCGGCACCATATCGCGCTCCAGAGAATCATCAGCCAGAACTCCATCATTATTCTATTTCAACCCATCGTTTATCTTGAAACACTTGAGATACTCGGATATGAAGCTCTCAGCCGCGGCCCCGAAGACAGCGGGTTTGCAGGCACCGAACTGCTTTTCTCCTTTGCCGAAACCACAAATATGCTTCTGGATCTCGAACGTCTCTGTCGTAGGAATGCACTGCGCACGGCTCAGTCGCTCAGTCTCGACCGTCAATTGTTCCTGAATTCCTCCGCAAAAGCGCTTCAGGATGATAATTTTACGCCGGAACACCTTTCTGATTATGTGGCAGAGCTGGGATTAAGATCGGATGCGATCGTGTTGGAAATCACGGAAAGAGTAGCGATCCAGGACTGGGATAGTTTTAAGAAAGTCCTTCACCAATTTCGCGGACACGGATTCAAAATCGCAATCGACGATATGGGAGCAGGCTACAGCTCCCTGCAGGCTATCGCCGAATTGGAACCGGATTATCTGAAATTTGATATTTCTCTGGTGCGCAATATAAACAAGAGCCTGATCAAAATTGGGCTCCTGGAAACGCTGGTATCCCTTTCCTCTAAAATAAACGCTTCCGTCATTGCCGAAGGGATTGAAGAGAAAGCGGAATACGAAACCCTGCGTTCCCTGGGAGTGCAACTCGGTCAGGGATACTACTTCGCGTCCCCCTCGATTCAGTTTCCTACCGTCTCTCAGCTCGCTTGATTGCGATGGTCTGGTAGGGGCGACCCTTGTGGTCGCCTGCATGTTTCGCGCCCGTCTTCTGTGATTGCAAACGACGACGTGGGGCGGGTACAAGACCCGCCGCTACGGTGATTCTTTCCGGTCGATGGAGATTTCGAAGAGCGGTTTTCTCTCTTTTTTCAAGCTGAGCATTTCCAGCGCCTGGGTGTTGTCCGGTTCAAGTTGCAACACGATGTTTAGATGTTTGAAAGCTTTGATCTTTAACCCTTCGGCTTGATAGAAATCAGCGAGAGTCAGATGGTTTTCCACGCTCTGCGGTTCGATTTCGAGGGCGCGCAGAAGCTGTTTTTCTCCCTCAATGGATTTTCCCGCTTGCTGCAATTTCTTGCCCAGGGTTCGCAGTAGCGCCACATTTTGCGGTTCACTTTTGAGGCGTTCTTCCAGCTGGGGGACAGTCGTCTCAGCTGCGGATGCCGCGGCAGGTTCGGCGCCCCGCGTCATTTCCTGGGTCTGGAAATGCGCTTCCGCCGCCACAGGGGGAAGAGTGGTTTCCGAAAGCGGAAGATGCGCCGAGACTCGCTGCTT
>CAZDDB010000048.1:0-7621 GCA_964504105.1 uncultured Acidobacteriota bacterium | reverse complement strand
CGCTCTGAAATAAACTTCAGCTGGTCCTTCAGATCGTAATACCGTACCTCCGAATGCAGAAGCGGGTGAAATACCCAGATCAACCGGCCCTCGGCTTGCTCAATCTCCGAGACCGTGCAATCCGGTAGAACGTTCAGCACCTCCTCATCGATAGCGTCCTGGAACTTCGCTTCCGTCTCCAGAATCATGGTTCGCATTTCCGCTTCCGAAACAGTTTTCAAATCGTCGTCTGCTGAAACACGGGAGGAGTCCTGCTGAGGGATCGGCTGAGTCGCGTATGCAGACGGCTGCTGTTTGACGTCAACGCGGGTATGCTGTTCCTGTTCAGGCTCCTTGTGAATTCGCACCAACCCGGAGAGCAGTAAACTGTAAAGCGAACGCCCGAACTCCAGCGCCTCCATGCGCGACAAGGACTTGAGTTTGGCCGCCGTAGACTGTCCACTCATGCAGGCGAGGATTGTTTCTTCACCATGGTCCAGATCCGTCCTTGGGAGCCTGAGGATCCCCGTGTTGCGCTCCACGACGCATTGCTCCTCCTTTCCGGTAACGCGTTCCAAAACAGAGGCGTTGGTGATCTGCCGGATCCCGCCAATTAAAACACTTCCCGTGGAAACATCTACCATGATGTCTTCGAAAACCGGACGCTCCCGCTCTACAAACTCATACTCACCGCGGTCCCAGTTGAAAACCGAGTAGATGATTTGCTGCATCTGGTAGCTGACACCCGCATTGACTTCGACTTCGGACAGGAACCCCTTCTCACTCAGAGATTTGCCCAGGCGCTTCCCTTTCTCCACAACATCCACAGAAGCAACCCGGAATTCGTCATCCGTAATTTTTCCAAGCCGCAACAGGGTCTCTCCCAGACGTTCACTCTTGAGGTTTGAATGGGCAAAAACGATCGCGCCGTCCTTGAAGTAGACACCTTTCTTGATTTCACCCTGTGTCAGACGCAGGATCCCGGTTTGACCGGCCAGATGGATCTCGAGTAAGAGTTCGGCAACGTTGATTTCGGAGAGGCTCCCTTGCACGATAGCATTCACCCCTCACAGGTTTAGCCCGTGAACTGATTGTATAGAAGTACTTCACCGGCGTCAAACAAAAGTGGTTTTAGCGGTTCAGCCCCCGGCGTGCGACTTTCACGTTGAGTTTCATCTCCTTTCGGAAAGAATTTTGTGAACGGGTTTGTAACGCCGGCGTCTCGCCGGCCAGACAAAAAAAGTGCACTTCAATCACCTGGCCGGCGAGACGCAGGCGCTACAAACCGTTTCCTGCGATCCTCCATCCTCAATCTTCTAGCCTCGAGTTTGGTTGTCGGCCCGAAGGGTCCCGCTGTGGCCTTTTGATAAAACAAAGAGAATTGAGATAGAATTAAATGAAATCCGTGAAAGGGGGTAACGTCCCATGAAGCATGCTGCATGTGCGATTTTGTTTCTGCTCTTGCCTGCAACATTATTTGCCTGGCATACCAATACACATCTTCAAATGACCCGCGATGCGGTTGCATTGATGTCTCCGGATTTCAAAAAGGATTTCCTGGAACACCAGAAATTTGTGGAAGCCGGTATCAAAGATCCTGATGAGCTGGTCAAGGATTGGCAAAATCACTACTACATCCCTTCGGATACTCCGGAAGGAGGAGCGCTCGACCGGATCGATAAAATTATTGCCGTTGTCCGAATGAAATTTAAGAGTGCATCCACTTCCGATGTCAGCAAACAATTGTGCTATCTTGCGCATTATATCGGCGACCTCTGGACCCCGGAGAGCCTGATCAAACAAAACACGGCAGCCGACATGGACTTTGTAAAGAACAGTGACATTGTTGTTCTGTACGATGGATACCCAAAACCGATCCCGAATATCCGCGAATATTTGCAGCGGCGCAGTGAATGGCGCTGGAGACTGGAAAACTCCAAAGAGATATCCACACTTCTTTACAGCGAAGCGGTCAATGACATCGCGCGGGTTTGGCTCACACTATACGAGGAAAGCGGAAAAACCAACGGGCCTCAGGGGCCAAACTTGTTGATTCACAAGAAAAATAGTTTAACCGTCAATTTCGAGCGGCTGTTGGTGGAAGAATCTTATACCTGGGATTCAGCCTGGGATGAAACATCCTGGATCGACGCGGAACAAACACACAAACGGGAGATGGAAAGATTGTCGGAAAATGTGGCACCGTCTGACGAAAAGTTGTATGCGATGACGGAGGCTAGGAACCGGCAAAGTATGCTCTCCAAAATTTCCCCTTCTGCTCCGTTCAAAATGATTGAATCGTCCCTGAAAACTGTGGGAGAGCGAAGTTATTTTGTAGCGCGCATCGGGAACAAAGGAAACGAGGAGATCCCCAGCATCGCTTTCATGTATCCGGGAGTCCGCGGCCCTCTCGCTTTGATTAAAGGGTTGAAACCGGGACAGGTGATAAAGGTGGAGGCAGTGCTTCCTGTAAACGCCTCGAAAGACCAGATCCAGTTGATTTTCGCCAGCACAAACCTGTAGCAGTCTGCCGTTAGCCGTGGTCTTCTGCTTCCCCGGTCATGGGGACAAAACGGACAGGGATCGCTTTTTCGCGTTGGATTCCTTCGTTTGTCTTTGTGATGACTTCCAATTCCTGATAAAAATCGCCGATTGGAATCACCATCCTGCCCCCGATTTTCAACTGATCTACAAGAGGTTGCGGAATGTGGTCCGGGGCAGCAGTCACCAGAATCGCATCAAAAGGGGCAGCCTCCGGCCACCCTTTGTAACCATCTCCGATCCGGACATGTACATTTGAATAACCGAGCCTGGAAAGACGCTCCTTTGCTTGATTTCCCAGGGGTTCCAATATCTCGATCGAATACACCTCGCCTGCAAGGACGGACAGAACAGCAGCCTGATAACCGGAACCTGTCCCAACCTCCAGCACTCTGGAATCGTCCTCGATCTTTGCAAGCTCCGTCATGAGGGCTACAATATAGGGCTGCGAGATCGTCTGCCCTGACCCGATCGGTAGTGGAAAATCCCCATATGCCTGAGATGCCAGATCCGGCGGAACAAACTCATGACGCCCCACGCGCCGCATGGCATCCAGCACTTTCGGATCCGTAACGCCTCTGGCCTGAATCTGATGCTCCACCATCGCATGGCGAAGCCGCCCAAACTCTTTTTCTGACATCCTGTGCCTCGAATCCACTTTGCTGACCGTGCAGGCGGGGCCGGCAAAAAAGAGAAACGAAACGGCCCAAATCCATACCCACATGCCAAGCATCTTACCCTATTGTATTGTATTATGTTTATTTGATTTTAGATTTTTGATGTTTCATCTTCCAGATCATGGCTGAAGCGCGATTTTGTTACCTGCATCCCACAAGTCTGGCGAAGAGAAAGTGTTTCTCTTGCTCGCGGCCGATCTGTCCCCGTTGCCAGATAAAACTGGATCATCATCTATTTTGCGGGGAAACATGTCATAAGAATTATTTGCGAGACCGGTCTACCGGCATCACCAGACCGTTCGCCCGCTACGCGCTATACGCCTCCGCCCTGGTTCTGGTTGCCGGACTGGTGTATTTTGCTCTGCTTGCAGATGCCTTCTACAGCGGGGGGGATCAAAACACTACCGCCAAGCTTGCTGAAATGGCCCCCTCACTGCCGCTCGATACGGAACCACCCAAACCAGAGACCATCACAATTTCAAGACCGCTCAACGGTATGAAGAGCGCCTCTCAAAACATCGCAGTCGAAGGAAAGGCCCCCCCCAACGCCGTGGTCGCCATGTATCTGAACGGTACTCTGGTGGAAAGCACGATTGCGCGCAATTCTAACTTCCGGTTTCCGCAAGTATTGCTGACAAAACATGCCAACGTTCTGCAGGCCCGTTTTTATACGGACGCCGGCTCATCCAATTCCTCCCCCGCCATCATGGTATTCTTCCAGGATTCCATCCCGTCTGATTCCGCTGATTGGAAATTCTTCCAGAACTCCTCGGACAACATCGCCCGCGGAAACCTGAGCCGCAAGGAGCTGGTGCTGACTTTCGACGGCGGCTCCGAAGCAAATTCCTGCGAAAACATCCTGGCTACGTTGAAGCAGTATCATATCCATAGTACTATATTTTTAACAGGAGAATTCATTCAAAGATTCCCGGATTTGACGCGGCGGATTGCGGCCGAACATGAGGTCGGCAATCACACGTTCAGCCATGAGCATCTGACCACCTATGCGCAGGATGCCCGGCAAAAGACTGCCCCCGACATGAGCCGGGAAAATATCCAGGAACAATTGCGCAAGACTGAAGAGATCTTTACCCAGGCAACGGGAGCCCGGATGACACCCCTCTGGCGCGCCCCCTTCGGCGAACACAATCTGGAAATCCGCAGGTGGGCTTCCGAAATCGGCTATACACACGTGGCTTGGACCGCCAATCCCAGGAATCGCCAGAATATGGACAGCCTGGACTGGGTACCCAATGCCAATACGCCCGGTTATTTCCCGGCCATGCTGATCAAAGAGCGCCTTCTCAGTTTCGGACAAAACGAGCCGGAGCAGGCCAACGGCGCCATCCTGCTGATGCATCTGGGAAGTCAGCGGGAATCACAGGACCGTCTGGACAAGTGGCTCCCCGAAATGATCCAGACGTTTCGCCAGAGAGGGTACGAATTTATTACGGCCAGCGAATTGCTGGATCGCCAGGACCTGCTTCCCGGCGTGCGTGTTGCAAAATGATCGGAACCGGCAATCCGGAGCCGCTCACACTGCGGCCGAATCAGCGTTTCTACTGCATCTGGCCGTGGGAAACCGTTGTGCTCATGTCCGACGGCACCATCGTTTGCGGTTGCGCGGACCCATTCAAGAAGCGGCCTGCCGGAAATGCTGCTGTGCTCAGTCTGCGTGAAATCTGGAACGGACCCGTTTTTCAGGCCATCCGCCAGGGCCTTCAAAAAAATGATCCTGTCCTGTGCTCGCATTGCAACTTGATGCAGGTTGTCGATTCCAACGTGCGCGTCCCGCCGGAAAAGACTGTCTCGCATCTGCCGCGGCGACTCTTTGTGGAGCCGTGCATCTCGTGCAATCTTTCCTGCTTGGAGGCGTGCTGCAATCACGAAAACGGGATCCACTTTACACGAAATATACGGTTGCTTGCCTGGGAGACCTATACAAAAGTGATTGATGAACTCGGTCCGGAATTGCACAGAATTGATTTTTTCAACTACGGGGAAAGCTTTATTCATCCGAAAGCAATTGAAATGATTGCCTACGCAAAATCCCGCTATCCACAAATCTATCTGTTTACCAGCACCAACGGTCTGCTTCTAAATACGGAGGAAAAGCTCCGCGCTCTCGTGGCGTCGGGAATCGATGAGATCACCTTCTCGGTGGATGGCGCCCGGCAGGAGACCTACGTACGTTACCGGAGAGGCGGTGATTTTAACAAGGTGGTCCGGATCATGAAGCAGCTGGTTGAAATCAAACAGGAAATGAATAGCGAGACCCCGTTTATCAACTGGCGATACATTCTATTTCGCTGGAACGACAGCGATGAAGAGATGAGCCTGGCGCGACAGCTTGCGGCAGACCTTGGTGTAGACAAACTGTGCTGGGAGATTACCGATCATCCGGAAAACTCCGCTTCAGAGCGGTTCGCGCCCGGACGCCCGGAACACGAACAAATTAAACACGAGATCTGGAGCGCGCTGGGAAACGCCATGCCGCAAAAGACGCTCCGCGCCGCAATTAAAGCAAAGGGCTTGTTCTGGCGGGCCCGTGCCGGAGAGTTCTTTCGGGGAAGCGCGGAGGTGCAAAATGCGGGCGGTGCAGTCTGGAAAAATACATCGATAAAAAACCGCCGTCATGTTACACTAGGAGTGCAGCTTCTCGATGAACAACGACGGCTGCTCAATCGCGATTTTGCGCGCGTATTGCTTCCCGGGCCGCTTTCTAGGGGAGAAAAAACAGCTCTCGATTTTCAAGCAAGAGCCCCCGAAACACCCGGACAATACTGGCTCAAACTCGATATGGTCTGCGAAGGGATCGAGTGGTTTGAAAGCTGCGGAAGTCCGCCGGCCTTCAAACGGCTTCAGATCCACTGACCTCTTCCATCATTTGCCTCAAGGGATTGAACCGCAAAGACCGCAAAGCGCGCAAAGAATGAATAAATTTTTCTTTGCGGTCTTAGCGGTCTTTGCGGTTCATCCAAAGGAGGCATTTCCGATGGAAGAATATCTGCTCTGTGAACCCCGAGAAAAATATCCAGAACGGCAAAAAGTGCTGGAGCGTTTGCTCCATTGCATCTGGTCCGAACAGCTTTTCCGCAAGACACTACAGGTTGAAGGTAAAACGCTGGCCATCTCTTCTCCCGGATGGTGGAACCTGGAGGCAGGTCCCGACTTTCGCAATGCGGAGCTGTTTGTAGACGGCGAGCGCATCTGCGGCGATGTGGAGATCCATCTTTTCAGCGGAGATTGGTACCGGCACCGCCATCACGAAGACCCGCGGTACGACCGTGTTGCTATTCATGTAGTACTATACAGCGATGGGCGTCCCTGCATCAAACACAACGGGGAGCGTGTTCCCGAGCTGGAGATGAAGGACCATCTGATCGAAGAGCTGCGGCTGCTCCAGAAGCGCGTTCCGATCCACCAGTTTCCCTTTGGCACAGAGAGCAATGTGAGGCTTTGCCGCAGGTTTTTAGAGGAGCAGGATGACGAAGCAGTGGCAAAGATCCTGGATTCGGCGGGAGATGTACGGATGCGCCGCAAGAAGGACCGGTTTCTGGAGGAAATGCGCGACTCGGGTTTCGAGCAAGCGTTTTTTCAGGGAACGATGGAAGGGATGGGTTACAAGCAATCCCGGTATGCATTCCGCGAGTTGGCCAGGCGGGTGCCCCTGGCCGAACTGCGTCAATTTGATATTCCGGGACGCCGCGGGATTGATTCGATGGCAGCGGTCCTTCTGGGAACCGCCGGTCTTCTTCGTGATCTGGCACAAGTCCAGATGCAGCCATCCGATCCGGAAACCCGTCACTATGTCGACGAATTGTTCCAATGCTGGGGGCGCGTGAAGGATCGTTTCGCGCCGCGGGAGTTGACCGGATTCTGCTGGTATCCGTCGAGCACACGGCCGGCTAATTTCCCTGCGCGGAGGCTAACTGCGGTTGCTGCCTTCCTGCACTACCACGGGGCGCAAATCCTCCCCCTGCTGCTACAACCACCGAACATTCCGATGGCAGAGCGGGCGTCACCGAAGGCGTTGCGCTCTGTGCTCTCACGATGGCAGGAGTTATTTGCCAAACCGCTGCATCTCTACTGGTCGTATCATTTTCAGTTTGAAAGACACAAGTTTACCGCTCCAAAACGCCTCATTGGCCGGGAGCGGAGTCGGATCCTTACGATCAATGTAGTACTACCCGCGTTGCTGGCGCACGCGGAGCTGCAGAGCGACCGCAGACTGGAGGAACTTCTGCATATTCTGTACCGGACGCACCCCCGGCTTTGTGACAACAGCATCACCCGTCTGATGGAACACCGGTTGTTTGGAGATCGCAAACGCGCGCGGAAATGGATTCGCACAGCCCATCGCCAGCAAGCGCTCCACCATTTCTTCTATGACTTCTGCGACAACAGCGAAACATCCTGCAGCA
>CAZDDB010000047.1:10735-16267 GCA_964504105.1 uncultured Acidobacteriota bacterium | reverse complement strand
GCAAATAGCACCATCATTCCGCATTCAACCTTTGGTTGCGGGCGCCCTTACGACACTGTAAAACGGGCAATTTCCTCCTCCAGATTTTGCGATGCCAGGTTCAGTTGCTCGGCAACGCGGTTGAGCTCGCGCACCGATTGAGTGGTCTGCTGTGCCGCTTCACTCAGATGGCCCATCGCTTCAGCGATCTGCTCCGCACTGATCGATTGCGACTCGACTCCCTCGCTCATAGATTCGAAACGCGGAGTGACAGCCTGGACTTGTTCAATGATCTGTGTAAACCGGCGGCTCACATTCCCCACTTTTTGCGCGCTAGACCGCACTTCCTTCGCAAATTTCTCCGTACTCAACACCCCTGCCGAAACAGAAGACTGCATCTCGCTGATGATCCGCTCGATGTCCTGGGCAGAAAGCGCGGATTGATCCGCGAGACGGCGGATTTCGGATGCTACAACCGAGAAGCCGCGTCCCAGCTCCCCTGCTTTTTCCGCTTCGATAGCCGCATTCAAAGACAACAGATTCGTCTGATCGGCCACTCGCGCAATCACAGTAATGACCGCACCGATTCTGCCTGCTTTCTCATTTAGAACCGCCAGTTTGGTAGTGATCGTTCCGGCAGCCTGGACCAGCTGACGCATGGCAGCCTCCATCTCCGACAGAGAGCTCTCTCCCGATCTGGCCAGCGAAGCAGTTTCCTCCGAAACCCGGGCAATTTCCTGCATCGTTTCCACCAGCCCCCGCGATCTCGCCGATATCTCCCGCGAGGTTGCAACCACTTCATGCGTGGCTGCCGCCTGCTCCGTCACGGTAACTTCTAATTGCTTAGAAGCTCCGGCGATCTGCGTGGAAGAAGCAGTTACATCCGCGGATGCTCCCTTCACGCCACGGATTAAATGCACCAGGCTCGCGGTCATTCCGAAAAAACCGGAAGCCAGCACGCTGACCTCGTCTTTCGATTCGGGAATCGAAGGTACTGAGAATGAGAATGAGAGATCTCCTCCCGAGACCTGTTTGGCGATGCGCGTAAGACCGGCAATCGGCCGCGAGATGGAACGCGCAATCACACCTGCAATCAACGTCACAAAAAATAAAACGGCAACGCCGCAAAGCAGCACTGCATTTCTCTGCCGCGTGACACGCGCAAACGCTTCTTCCGTATCGAGCTTGACCACCAATCCCCAACGGAAGGACGGCAGGTATCTCCAAACCGCCAGAACCTGCTTGCCTCTGTAATCCACGGTGAGACCGAAGCCTTTCGAACCATGAACGGCGCGTTGCATCCCGAGCGAGTTGGTTCCGCCCATCGGAATTCTTCTCTGGAATGCCGCAGAGGAATCGTGCCGGAGGGGTGTTACAAAAAGGACTTCACTTCCCTGGACCGCTCCCACGACCGTTTCGCCGGTTTCTCCCAACCCCGAGTAATCGCTCACAATTCTTATGATCTGCCGGTTGCTCAGTTTCAATACAACGGCTCCAAGAACTACACCATCCTGAAAAACCGGCGCCGCGATAAATGCAACGGGAGAGGAAGATCCAGCTTCGGTATGAAAATCGGAAATCTCGGTCTCCATTAAGGTTTCCGCGCGATCGACGACCTGAGCCATGACCCGATCCTGGGCTTTGCTGTGCAGATTGATTCCGGCCCCCCCGCCGGCAGAGAACACGATATCGGCTGAGGAAGAAATCAGAATCACGTCATCATACTCGAGTTGCTCCTCGTAGAGTCTTAAGAAAGGGCCAAATTTCTGGTCAACCGCGGCATATTCGGCAGAACCGGGTCCACCCTTCAAAAGCGCATCGCTGAATGCCTGGAGCGCAGCACGCACATCCGGCGTCTGGGAAAGCGCCGTCACATCGCGGCTTCTCTCGGCGGCATATGCTTCGAGGGCTTGCGCTTTATGGCTTGCGAAAGCAATCAGATAATCGTGCAACACCGATTCCAGCGCTCTTTTAGACGACGTGTAGGTCAAATAGAGGGCGATGCCCAGGGGAACAAGCGCGATCATCAAAAACCAGATCAACAACCGCGTCCCAATCGTCAGCTTGTGCGCTTTCATGAATTTCCCGGGTTTGCCCATTTTTTTCCCCAGCCGGAATACAGATTCATCAGCAATAAATCCCAGTTCGCTCTGGACCGGAACAACGGGTAAGGGACGGGACGAACCGGTTTTTCCGAATTCCACACAATTTCGAACTGTCCATCGCCCCGAATCTTTCCGATCCGGACACTTTTCCAGGTATGCTGCGTGTCGCCATCTATATATACAATGCCTTCCGGGGCGTTCATGCTCTGATCCTTAATCCCCCGGCGGATCGCGGCTAAGTCGTCGGTTCCGGCGTCTTCGACTGCTTGCGCCCAGAGATACACTCCAAAATAGGCGGCCTCCATCGGGTCATCGGTAACACGATTGGCTCCATACTTCTTCCGGAAACTCCGAACAAACCGCTGGTTCTCCGGACTCTGAATACTCTGAAAATAATTCCAGGCCGCATAGTCGCCGGCCATGTGCTGGACTGCAAAACTTCGCAATTCATCTTCCGCGATGCTGAATGAAACGGTTGGTATCTTATCGGGAGTAATCCCGGCCTTTCTCAGTTCTCTGAAGAAAGCCACATTGCTGTCCCCATTGATCGTATTAAGAATGACGTCCGGTTGGGTTTCAACAATCCTTTGAACGATACCGGAAACGTTCCGGCTTCCCAGCAACAGATATTCTTCACCGGCGATCTCACCACGCAGAACGGCAACTTGAGCTTTGATAATGGCATTTGCCGTTCGGGGAAAAACATAGTCTGAGCCGGCCAAAAAGAATTTCTTCCCCAGATGATCAAAGCTCCACTTTACCGCAGGAATAATTTGTTGGTTCGGGGCAGCGCCTGTGTAGACGATATTCGGAGATTTTTCCAGGCCTTCGTACTGGACCGGATAAAAGAGGAGGTGATCATACTTTTCCAGCACCGGCCTGACAGTCTTCCGGCTGGCCGAAGTCCAGCAACCGAAGAGTGTGCACACCTTCTCTTCCACGATCAGCCTTTCCGCTTCGACGGCAAAGGTTTGAGGGTCGGAAGCGCCATCGGCGACCACGGCCTCGATCTTCCTTCCCAGCAATCCTCCGTTCTGATTGATCTCCTCGACCGCGAGCAGCGTCGATTCGGCGACCGAACGTTCACTGATTGCCATTGTTCCTGACATGGAATGAAGGATCCCGATTCGAACAGGCTTTCCCGTCTGCGGACGGAACAAAAAGAAACCGGTAAGAAGAACCGTCAAGAAAGCTGCAATGTACTTTTTATTCATGAGGGAACTTTGAATCGCGAGACTTCAATCTGTAAGGCGCGTGCAGCTTCATTCAATTCTGCGGTGATCCGGTTCAGCTCATGAACCGATTGCGCTGTATGCTGCGCCGCTTCGCTCAGATAAAGCATGGATCCGGCAATCTGCTCTGCTCCCGCAGATTGCGATTCCATGCCTTCGTTGACGGCGCGAAAGGAAGGGCTCAGCTGTTGCACCTGAACGATGATTTGCGACAGCTGATGACTGATCTCCTGCACGGTCTTTTCTGCGCGCCGTACTTCTTCCGAGAATTGCTCCATGCTCAAGACACCCGTAGAAACGGCGGCCTGCATTTCCTTGACCATCCGTTCGATATCCAGTGTGGAAACCGCAGTTTGATCGGCAAGACGGCGAATTTCCCGCGCAACCACGGAAAACCCCAATCCGAATTCACCCGCTTTTTCCGCTTCAATGGCCGCATTGAAAGAGAGCAGGTTTGTCTGATCCGCTATTCTTGTAATCGTATTGATGACACTGTTGATACTGCCGGCCTTCTCGCTGACATCCGCAAAACGGGAAGAGATCAAGGCAGCGGCATCCACCAGTTTCTGCACAGTGGATTCGATACGCACCAGTCCGCCCTGTCCCGCCTCCGCAAGCAACCGCGTATCCTCCGCAACATTGTGGACGTTTTTTACAGTCTCGGCCAGCTCCCGGGATGTGGAGTAGATCTGTTTTGCGGTAGCGACAACCTGGTTCGTGCTGGCCGCCTGCTCCGTTACGGTTGCTTCCAACTGTCTCGCAGCCGCCGCGATTTGAGTGGAGGAACTGGTGACATGGATACCGGAATACTTGACTCCCTGGATCAGAGCCAGAAGGTTGGTAATCATCTGAGAAAAACTGCTGGCCAGAACACCAATTTCATCCCTGGATTCCGATTCAATTTTTGCTGCCAGGTTCCCTTGTCCGATTTCAACGGCCGCACTCTTGAGTTTCGTAATGGGTTTCGAAAGAGACCGGGCAAAGAAAAAGAGCAGTCCAAAGCCAAAAAGAAGACTGGCCATGCCTACCACCTGGCTGAAGAAATCAAAATCAGATCGCGCTTTATCCGCTGCGGCAACAGAGCTGTTCACCAGCCGGTTGATGATGGGCTCAAAACCCTCCACCGCCCGGCGCATCGTTTCAAAAAGCTCCGCTTCCGCAGGTGAATTGCGGGTTGCCGCCGGTACTTGCACGGCTCCACCCTTCTTCTTCAATTCCCGCAGCTGCTGAAAAGCGCGATCATAGGTCTCGGTGAGGTTCCGCAGCACTTCCACGCTCGCCCGTTCTTCTTGCGGCAGATCACTCAGGATCTCTACGAGGTCATTTCCCAGCGCGGACATCGCAGAGCGGTGACGCTCCAGGTTCCGCGTTTCTCCGGATTGACGGAATTCCGCGGAAGACAAATCAGAAAACAAAAAATCCTTCTCGGCACGAAGCGCCTGAAGCATGTGAACCTGAATCGTGAAGGCGATTCGGCGGATCTCCACCGCCTGATCGTGTTTCTTCCAGAAATAGTCTCCCGAGATTGTCTCCAACAAAACAACAGCGGCAATGGTGGAAAGACCGGCGGTAAGCATCTTGAACAACAGACTACGATTCGCGAACCATGCCATTATTTGGTCACCACATTTGATACTTTACATCAAATCACCCCGATGCCAGAATAATGCTTGAGTTCGAATGACCCAGCTTGCGGTTCTGTTGAAAAACCAGATTTCGGAAACTGAAAGAGTTCAGGAAATCATCGAGCAGTTGTCCCAAAAACACGGTTGGGATACGGAACTTCAGTTCAACATGAACCTGGCACTGGAAGAAATCCTCACAAACGTGATTTCGTATGGATATGAAGACAAGAAGGAACACGAGATTCTTCTCCGTTTCTCGATAACCGCGGGGGACCTGACGGTGGAAATCGAAGATGATGGGCGCGCATTCAACCCGCTCGATCAACCTGAGCCCGATCTAAATAAGCCCCTGGGAGAGCGCCAGCCCGGTGGTCTGGGAATCTTCCTGGTACGGAAAGTCATGGATCAGGTGGAATATCTCAGGAAAAATGGGAAAAACATCCTCACATTAAGAAAGAAATACTGATTTTGAGCCTCCATGCCAGTCACACATTATGTGGTTGATCGTTAAACGTCTGTCTCTCGGCATCATTTTGATTCTTCTTGCGTCTGCGATTCTTCTCTTTTCAGACTGGAGGCGGCGGAAGCCGG
>CAZDDB010000047.1:0-10635 GCA_964504105.1 uncultured Acidobacteriota bacterium | reverse complement strand
AAGAGATGGAACATCCATCTGATCGAATTTACGAACGTATTAGATGTGGAAGAATCGGAACACGGGATCCGGGATGGTTTGGCAGAAGCAGGATTGATCGAAGGACGCGATTACACCTGGAAGGTCCGGAACGCTCAGGGGGATATGACGGTGCTCAATTCACTGGTGGACGCCGCCGTTACGGAAAGGGCCGATCTGCTCATGACAATGTCCACTCCCACGTTACAGATTGCCATCAAAAGAGCAGCGGGGCGCCCGATTGTATTTACACTAGTGGCCAGCGCCGTGGCAGCAGGCGCAGGGCGGACCAATGAGGATCACATGCCCGGCGTAACAGGCGTGGTAACCACCAGCGCTTATCAAGAGTTAATCACCATACTCCGCGAAACCATGCCGTCTGCCCGGCGGCTCGGAACTCTGTTTGTGCCTGCGGAGACAAATTCGGTTTATAACATGGAACAGACCACAGAGGCAGCACGGAAAGCGGGGCTGGAAATGATTGCGGTTCCGGCCAACACAAGTGCGGAAGTCCAGGATGCGGCCCTTTCGCTCATGAGCCGGCACATCGATGCCGTCTGCCAGATCGCGGGCAATCTGACTGCATCCTCCTTTCCGAGCATTGTGCAAGCTGCCGGAAAAGCGAAACTTCCGATCTTCGGGTTTCAGAGCAGAGGCGCAAGGAGGCGCGTGTCTTGTTGTAGCCCGCGATTATTACGACGGCGGAAGAGAAGCCGCACACATGGCGGCACGCGTCATGCGCGGGGAGGATCCTGCTTCCATGCCGTTTACACCACTGCGCACCACACGACTGCTGGTCAACTTGAAAGCTGCAAACTCCTGTGGTCTGATCATTCCCGTTTCGATCATCCGGAAAGCAACTCAGGTGATCCGGTAACAATGGAAATTACCAGAAAGGGTTCCGGTGAGACCGTAGAACTAAAGATCCATGGACGGCTGGATGCGTATTGGTCGGCTCATTTTTCCGATGAAATGAATGCTGTGATCCGCGAAGGTGCGCACCATATTCATCTGGATCTGTCGGAGGTGGGATATATCAGCTCCGCCGGAATTCGAGTCTTTCTTCATCTCTATCAACAACTCAAAGAAATTCAAGGATCGCTACGGATTTCCCAAATCTCGAAGCAGGCGGATTCGATTCTGGAACTCGTCGGACTCAAGGAACTTCTGTTTGAAAAATCAACGGCGGATGTTCCGGCGAAAGAAATAGCCGCGGGTCGGACAGTGGAAACGCGTTCGGCAAATATGGAAGTGTTTCCACTGGACCATCGCGGATCGTTGCAATGCCGCGTTACGGGAAATCCACGGCTGATGAACGGTTTTCGTTTTCAGGAAAACAACGCAAGCAAGCTGGCTCTTTCCGGAAATCTTTTTGCCGTGGGCTTAGGGGCATTCGGAAGCGATTTTACGGAATGCCGCAGCCGGTTTGGCGAATTTCTGGCGGTGGCCGGAGCTGCCGCATATTTACCGGCGGATGGAACGAATGTCCCTGATTACCTTGTTTCTTCCGGTACTTATGTGCCGGAGATGATGGTGCTCTATTCTGTAAGCTGTGCAGGGTCCTTCGTTTCCATGGTCCGCTTTGAAGCCAGGATGGAAGCCGGCGCGATTGCCTTCAGTGAACTCGCCGAAGCTTGTCTGCAAATTACGAAATCAGATGCCGCCGGATTTGTGATGGTGGCGGAGACATCAGGTTTGATGGGAGCTGCGCTGACGCGGTCTCCTGCATCGGGACCGGCTCCGGATGCTCCGTTCGCATATCCGGAGGCGCGGGACTGGATCTCGTTTACGCCGGAGCGCGCGCATTCCAGATGTCTCAGTCTGGTGGCTGGAATCCTGGATCGTGGGAACAATGACCTTCTGTCGGACTTTGTCCGGCCGGCGGGAGGCGCGAATCTGACGGGCCATTTTCACGCGGCAGCGTTCCCTTACCGGCCGCTCCAAAAAGGGGTTCTGGATCTTCCCGGAACTGTTTCTACATTATTCGAAGCGGAATCAATCCTGGGAGTCCTTCATCTGTTGCGGGATGATCGCGCGATCGGCGGGGCCGGAGAAAGCGAGTTCATCCGCGGCGCGTGCTGGATCAGCCCGATTTCGGGAGTTGCACGGTGACGCTGTTGATCGGAGCCCTCACCATCGGATTGATTCTCTCTCTGCTGGCTCTCGGTGTGCTGATCAGTTTTCGCATCTTTTCGTTTCCCGACATCACTCCGGAAGGATCGATCACATTGGGTGCATCCATCGCAGCCATTCTTCTTACCAAAGGTGTCAATCCCATTCTGGCAACAGGGGCCGGTTTTGCGGGAGGGATGGTTTCCGGCGCAGTCACCGGGATTTTGCATACTCGCTTCAAGATCAATGGGCTGCTTGCAGGAATCCTGGTAATGACAGCCCTCTACTCCGTCAATCTTCATGTGATGGGAAAAAGTAACGTTCCTCTTTTAACCGAAACTACGCTGGTGAACTATTCAGAACAGGCGGTGGAGAAGATTCTGCCCGGAGCAGTCAGCCTGACAGTGCTGGGATGGGAAATAAGTCTTCGCGACGCTTCCACGCTCATCAGCACGATGTTACTGATCTTGCTGAGCGGCTGGATCCTGTTTCTCTTTTTCCGCACAAATCTTGGAACGGCAATGCGCGCGACCGGAGACAACCAGCAGATGATGCGGGCGCTTGGTGTGAACGTGGATCAAATGATTGTTCTCGGACTGGCGCTTTCCAACGGACTCATTGGACTTGCGGGAGCGTTGCTGGCCCAGTATCAAGGATTTGCGGATGTCCAGATGGGAATCGGAATGGTAGTCCTCGGTCTGGCTGCGGTCATCCTGGGTGAGGCGCTGGTGGGGACAGATCGTCTTGGACTCACGATTGCCGGCACAGTAATCGGGTCGATCCTGTTCAGGCTTCTGGTCGCGATCGCGCTGCGCTGGGGCCTCAACCCAAACGACTTGAAGCTGATCACAGCCATTTTTGTGTTTGCTGCGCTGATCCTGCCCCAGGCGCTCAAGAAAATTCGCAGGAAGAGTCATGCTTGAAATCCGGGCAGCCTGCAAGACGTTTCATGCGCGAACACCGGGCGAAGTACGCGCGCTTCAGAACGTAGATTTCGTGCTGGAGGAAAGCTCGTTTGTCATTGTGATCGGCACAAATGGCTCAGGAAAATCGACCCTGCTGAATGCTGTAGCAGGAACATTTTTTCTGGATTCGGGAATGATCCGGCTCGCGGGACAGGATGTGACCGCCTGGCCGGAATACCGGCGCGCAAAAATGATCGGTCGCGTGTTTCAGAATCCGTTCAGCGGTACGGCGCCCAACATGAGCATTGCAGAAAATCTGGCGCTTGCCGCGCGCCGGGGCCGGAAACGGAGTCTCGGTTGGGCGTTGCGCAGCTCATTCTTCACATCTCTCCGCGATCGTGTCCGAAGCCTCAACATGGGACTGGAAGACAGACTGAGCAACACGATCGGCACGCTCTCAGGCGGTCAGCGACAGGCCCTCACACTGCTGATGGCAACGCTGGTCAAACCCGGGCTTCTCCTTCTGGATGAACACACAGCAGCGCTCGATCCGCGCAGCGCCGATCAGGTCATCCAGATCAGCCAGGATGTCATCTCCAAAGAAAGAATCACGACCTTGATGGTTACGCATTCCATGCATCAAGCCGTCAATCTAGGCGACCGGCTGATCATGATGCATCGTGGAAAAATTATTTACGATTTCCGCGGCGCAGAGAAACGCCGCATGCGCGTCGACGACTTGCTCGCACGCTTCCGCGAAGTACGCAGAAAGGACCAGTTGGACGAATCAGCCGTCGAAATGCTCCGCCGTAACTACATCTAAGGAGGGAACACCATTTGCGCGAGAATAGAGGATGGAAGATGGAGGATGGAACGGCACCGCCATCCTCTATCCTCTATCCTCCATCCTCCCACATCAATCAGTTGAGAATCCGCTAGGGAGTGAGGATCGCTTGTTGCTCTTTTGCCGCCAGGTCGAGGGCATCCTGCGCGGGCATCTTTCCTGCGATCACGGCGTAAACATACTTCTGATAGATCTCAAGCAGCTCAGGATATTCCACCAGGTGCCAGTAGTCTTTCACACGGCTCATCGAAACAGGAAAGATCGAATTGTAAGGGGAAGCCTTTGCATATTCGGTTGACTTCAAGATATCGATACGTCCGGTTTGCGCGCCGGCCTGGACCCACTTCCACTGAACATCCCGGCCCATGAACCATTCCAAAAATTTCCACGCTTCCGCCGGATGTTTGGAATACTTTGAGATGCTGATTCCCTGTCCGCCAATCATGTTGAATTGCCGGACCTGACCATCTTCGCCTTTCTGTCCCGGCAAAGGCGAGTAAGCCATTCCTGTCGAGTAAGGATTATTTCGTGGATTGCTGTACGCGCCGAAGAAGTAGTACCAGTTGATGGCCATGGCCACCGAACCGCTGTTTATTGCGCGGTTCACTTCATCGTAAAACCATACGGTAGCGCCCGGCGGAGCATACTCAAAGAGCTTCTGATAGAACGTCAACGCGCTGACTGCGGCTGCGCCGTTGAGAACACCTTCTGATTTACGTGTTTTCGGATCCCACAGTTCTCCGCCAAACGACCACAGAAAGTTGTTGAATGAACTGGTCGCAGCATCGTATTTCTGGCTGCCGAAAAGAGCGATCCCATAGAATCGTTTTGCGGGTCGTGTGAAAAATTCCGCTATGTCTTTCAACTGATCGTATGTTTCCGGCGGTTTCAGCTCGTAGCCATACTTTGCCTGAAACGCTTCCTTTTCCACAGCGTCTTCGAATAGATCCTTGCGGTACGCCAACCCCATCACATCCGGATTGAGAGGCAGCGCATACAACTTGCTTGATCCTTCGGGATACTCTGCGTACTGACGCAAGGATGCAGGGTCATAGTCAGCCGCCTTGATGCGGGAACTCTTCTTAAGATACGGATTGAACAGAAGCACGTGACCCTGTGACGCAAATTCGCTCATCGACTGGCTGTCGAAAATGGTCAGATCGTAGCGACCTTCCCGCCTTGAAAAATCAGATGCGATTGCGTCGTGCCACCCATCCCATTCCACCAGATCGACCTTCACCGGCACTCCTGTTTGCTTTGTGTATTCTGCACAGAGCTCTTTCAACGCGTCGCCCAGTACACCGCGATGCCAGACGATTGTGAGCTTTGTCTGCGCTGATGCCGAACCGATCATAAGGCAGGTCATGATGAAGAAGAAGAAGAAGAAGACGTATCGAAAGTTATATCGCATGATTCCTATCTTACTCCAACTGGTAGGGGCGGGGCTTGTCCCCGCCCGCACGTTGGGGGGCGACCAGACCGACCACAAGGGTCGCCCCTGCCAGATTCAGAGATGCTACAATGGCAAGAATCGGAGGCTTAGAACATTGAAGAGAATCATCCAACTCGGGTGGAGAGTTGTTTCCTTGATTTCGGTCTGTCTTTTTCTATACATCGCTTGTGAAGTAAACAGGCCGGTGGAAGAAGCCGCTAAACCGGCGGGAAAAAAAGCCGGCCCTGCGCCCACGCAGGCGCAGCCTGGAAAAACGTACAGAATCGGTCTCGTCTACTTTGCGCCGGAGGAAGCTGCTGATACTTGCATGAAAGGTCTATTTGATGAAATGCGCACTCTCGGTTTTGTGGAGGGAAAGAACTTGCAGATCGAGAAAACCCACGCAGCCGGAGAAATGAGCAACATCCCGATGCTGTTTCAAAATATGGATGGTCAGGGGTTTAACGCGATTGTTCCGATGACCACGCCTTGCGTTGCCGCAGCATGCGCCATAGTGAAAAAGACATCCGTTGTCTTTACCTATGTTTACGATCCGGTGGCGGCAGGCGCAGGCAAAAGTTTTACCGATCACCTCCCGTTTGTTACCGGCACCAGCTCATTTCCGCCTGTGGAAGATACCGTCGAAATGATCCGAAAAGTGTTGCCGGATGTAAAGACAGTGGGCACACTCTACAACAGCTCGGAAGCCAATTCAAGAAAGGTCATAAGCGTAGGGCGGGAAGCGTTCGCCAAACGCTCCATCAAGCTGGAAGAAATCACGATTACAAACACAAATGAAGTGGTTCAGGGCATGCAGGTTCTTGCTTCCAAAGACATACAGGCTTTCTGGATTACCGGAGACAACACTGCGCTGCAGGCGTTTGACGGAATTGGAAAAGTTGCCGCCGATTCCAAATTGCCTCTCTTTATCAACGATCCCGAGTTTGTAAATAAAGGTGCGTTGATGGCTGTAGGAATCGGCTGGTATGAAACAGGCCGTGCCTCTGCATCCAAACTCGCGCGAGTGTTAAACGGGGAAAGTCCGGCTGGAATTCCGTTTGAAAGCTATGTGCTAAAGAAGCTTGTACTCAATCAGGATGTTGCGAAAAAACTCGGAATCAAGTTTTCAGAAGATGTATTGAAGGAAGCTGGACAATAATCAAAACGAATGAAGCGCGCCTTTGAGATCGGGATAGATGTCCAGAAACATATCGTAACCGGCGATGGTCAGAACGTTTCGAGTGGACGCAGTTGGATTCGCAAGCTTTAAGTGAGCGGATTTGTACGTGCCGGCGCGTATTCCTTTCTGAACTGCCGGGTCCGTTTCAGCAGCATCACCGCTGCGAAGCAAATTATAAGCAAAGTGAATTGCCCGCAGTCCGGCGCTGCCGATATAGGGCGTCTCACTAAGATCCAGGATTGCGTATCTGATCCCCTGGTCATAGGCCTCACGAACGGCCGTTTCTAATTGCTGATGCGTGTTCGCATCCAGACTTCCGATAATTTGCAAGACAGCGTAAGGCGTCTTGCCTTCGGGATGATGGACAGTTTCTATTTCCATTTTCTTTCCAGACAAGTATAGAATCATTCCCAGCAATGTGGCAATCCCTTGTTCCTCTCCTGGCCGGGCTGGGCATATTCTTTGCCGGGGTCAAAATGGTCGGGACCAATTTGAAACAAATGACCAGTCGGCGACTCCGGATTCTTGTTTCGCGATGGGCGCAAAACCCATGGCTGGCCGCCGCGCTGGGTGCTGTCACGATTCTCATCACGCAGAGTGCCTCCGCTGTAACGTTTCTGATTGTTAGTCTTATTTCCGGTGGACTGATCGCTGTCCGGCAGGCATTGCCAATGCTCATCTGGGCCAATGGAGGAGCTTGCGTACTGGTTCTGATTGCGATGCTCGATATCCATATCTGGATCCTGTTTTTGTTGGGTGTGGCCGGCATTTCGTTCTACTTTGATAAGCCGTATCGATTTCGAAATCTGATTGCGGCCTTGTTTGGCCTGGGATTGCTTTTTTTTGGACTTCAAGAGATCAAAACCAGCGCCGCTTCTATTGCAGATGTAAATTGGCTTCGTTCGGCTATTGATGCAGCAAAGGGATCCTATCTTCTGGCGCTTGGAGCGGGCGCCGCACTTTCGTTTGTCGTCCAGTCCTCTCCTGCCGTGTCTGTTGTTGCGATTGCGATGACGCAGGCCGGTGTATTTCCCGTAGAAGAAACCATGATGATCATCTATGGAACGAACCTCGGCTCCAGTCTGACAGTGTGGGTTCTTTCATCGGGACTGAAAGGGACGCAGAAGCAATTGGCGATGGCCCAGGTGTTATTTAATGTGATCGGTTGCGTCTTGTTCGTTGCATTTTTTTATCTGGAAACCGGGTTCCATATTCCGCTGATCAGAGAATTGGTGAGTCACTGGTCAAGAGACATTCATAAGCAGATGGCTTACGTGTATTTCGCTTTCAATTTGTTTACGGCAATCGCGTTATCGTTTCTGATCGATCCGCTCCACAGTTTTCTGACACGTCGCTGGCCGCCAACAGCGGAAGAAGATACGTCCAAACTGAAGTATATACATGATCAAGCTATCCACGATCCTGAAACTGCGATGGATCTTGTGCGGAAAGAGCAGGTTCGGCTTCTTCAATTGATCACGGGTTATCTACAAGCGTTGCGATCGCCAACAGAATCAGGGCGACCTTCCGACTCCAGTCCCGCTCACATTGCGTTTCAATCGCTGGCGGCTGAAGTTCAGGCTTTTCTGGATGAATTACTCGGTCAAAACCTCGAACCTCAGACATCCGAACGGCTGGTGCGGTTGTTTAATCTTCAGAGTCTGATCGGATCTCTGGAAGAAACCGTGTATCAATGCTCCCCCAGCCTGATGAAAGCCAGGGAATCTCCAGCGCTTGCTATGTTAAGCGGCAGCTTCGTAGAAGTGCTGGACACGATTCTTCAGACGTTGATTGATACGTTTCAGAGCTCCGATGTTTCGGACCGGGAACTTCTACTTTCGATGACCGGAGATCGCGGCGCCATGATGGAAAAGATCCGCAATTCTTATCTAACGAGTGAAGTCCATTTGAATGCGCAAGAAAGATCCGTGCTGTTGTTTGCGACCAATCTGTTTGAGCGGATCGTTTGGATCACCGGCAGAATCGCCTCGCTCTTGCGCACTGAATCGTAATCCACCAACCCGGAGGAGCGGGCCTCCGTGCCCGCCAAATGTTTGATCAACAGCCTATTCCGGCGGGCACGGAGGCCAGCCGCTCCAAAATGTTTTGCAACTACCCGCGCGCGGCGATCACGTAGTTCAGTAACTCCTTGCCGAATGCGGATTCATCTGCGGACTGAGAGGTTCCGGCATTTCTCACGTACTGCAGCCGTAAAACGTCCCCATCAAACATCTCGGGAATAATCCCGGCAAAGGAGAAACCAATTTCTTCCATCGATACACAATAGATCTGTGTGTGGGCGTACGTGAGCGGCAAATCCAGATAGATCGTCTCCACACCCTGATCGGTAAATTCCTGCATGAGAGAGGAAACGACATATTGGAAGTTTACGCCGTAATCACTGATTCGCAGAAACACCTTGCGGCTCCTGGGGTGGGCAGTCACATTCAGCGTGGTGTCGGAAGGCATGGCATGCGCGGAAATCTCAGCGAGGCTCGAAGCAGTACGAAGATTGCGGTTGAGCCTTGCTTCTTCGTAAATCTTTGTGATCATGCCCCGGTGATGGATGGGGAGAAATACCGTTTCCGCTTCGCCATAGTTCAGCTTCAAGTAGCCGGCGCGTTCCGTTCCGGAAGGACTCAACCAGAAACCTGTGTTTCTTGCGCCCAGTGAGCTGAATTCTTTGAGGACTTCGCTGTTCCGGTTCTCGCAGTACACCCCGAGCATTCCGCGCATGCGGGCATGATTGATTAGAAACTCCAGCATTTTCCGGAACAGTCCGCCGGGTTCCGGCTCTACCGCGGATTCGACAATGGTTCCAACCCGCGCAGAAGACCCATCAAGCCTGAGTCCAAGATGACCTACGATACTTCCGCTTTCTGAAACTGCGACGCAGGACAAAAGCCGGCCCGACTGCACCGCTTCCTTCATTCTGTCGGCCGAAAGAATCATCTCCGCAGAGTGAAAAGGACCGGAGGAAAAGGCCGCCAGCGCTGTCACTCCAGCCGCATACGCCGGTTGAAACAACCTTACCTCAAATCCCTCACCCGCCGGCGCCGTTGCCCTGGCCCGAGGAGCCTCCGTTTTCATCAATGGAAGATTCTTGATCAGCTCAACCTGCTTTCGGCCATCTCCCAGGTTCAGAAACTGAATCTCATCCGCAAACGCTTTCATCAACAAAGTGCCCAGGGCTGATTTTTTTTCCGACTCCAGTTTTCGAAACTCAAACGGCTTCCCACGATCTTCAATGACAGTAACCACCTGACCCGGACGCCGGAGAACAATGACATCAAACGTTGCCGAATCTCCCGGTTCAAACGCATGCTGAATCACATTCACGATGGCTTCTTCGGCAACCAGCTCCAGTCTCCCCGCTTCCTCTTCGGAAAGCCCCAGCTTTGCTGCGGTGGCATGAACAAACTGAAGAACGTCCGGCAAAAACTTCAGATCAGCAACAACGGAAATACGCACCACCTGCTGATCCCTCCTAAACAAAGTTTCCATGTCCGACTCCTGGAGAACGATTCTTCTACCGCCAGCCTAAAACTGTTTCCGGGCCTCTTCTGTGGATGCAGCAATGACAAATAACGGGGTGAACCCGGCAATTTCCACCACTTCCTGCACCGGTTTCTTCATGCCCGACAGCACGATCTTCCCGCCGCTTCCGCCAAGTTTCTTTTTCGCCGTTAACAAGGCACGCAGACCCGCGCTGCTGATGTAGTCCAGCGCGACAAAATCAAAAAGAAAAAATTTTTCCCCCTGATCGATGATCTGCACCACACGGTCTTCAAAATCTTTTGAGGTAACGGCATCGAGCCTTCCCTCGACCGAAACCCGCGTAAACGTTCCCTCTTTTACGACATTCATTTGCATGTTCCGGCTCCTTGATTCAGAAATCTTCCCAACCTGCAGAGTATGATTCTCTAACAGCCTTCGCCAAAAGACAATGGCGGAATTATGTAACCATTCGGTTACGCATGTGGCATTGCATCAAAGGGTTGTGCACCCATAAATATGGGTATATCGTTCACTGGATGAAGACAACCATTGAAGTGGACGACCGGTTATTGATTGAAGCCAAGAAATGGGCTGCGGAAAAACGGACCACGCTCCGAAATCTTGTTGAGCGAGGATTGCGAGATCA
>CAZDDB010000046.1:2985-16338 GCA_964504105.1 uncultured Acidobacteriota bacterium | reverse complement strand
GTCGGGCGTTTTTCTCGATCGTTTCGGCAGCAGCAGTGAGTCCATCGCGGGAGCGGACCGTTTTCCCGAGTTCTTGCCCACGTTCGCGAAACTTCGTGTCAGCAAGAGCTTTCCGCACCGTATCGGCCAGCTCGCTGCCGGATGCCGGCGGACCTATTCCAAGAGAGCTCACACGTTCGGCCCAGTAGTGTTGATCTACCAGATGCGGAACCACCACTTGCGGTACGCCCGCTCGCGTTGCGGTTGCAGTCATTTCCGTGCCTCCCTGATGGACCACCAGCGCAACATTCGGAAAAATCAGTGAAAACATATCCGAATCCATGATCCGGCAGTTTGCGGGAAGATCTTTCTGATCGATTCCACTCCAGCCCCAGCCTAGAAGAACTCGCGGAGATACTTCGGCGACGTTCCTGATCAGATCAACACCCATGTACCGGCGGGTACGCAACGGCCCCAGATAGACAGGCGCAGGACCCGATGCAAAATATTCCTGCCACTCCGGAGCCAGCGGTTCGCTGGAGTCATAAAACCAAAATCCGGTCACCGTGCGTTTTGAATTCTCCGGCACGGGCGCCAGGGAAGGATCTACCGCCACAAGCTGATGTCCGGAACAAAACAGGTGCTGAAACAGATTTGTAACCGGAGGCTGGCCGCATAATTTTCGCTCGCAGTTGATCGCAGCGCCCAGAACTCTTTCCCAGCGACCGGCAAGTCTACCGCGCGAAATCGATTTGAATATCCCGCCGGCAGAAACACCAATGCTGGGATACTGAGATTCTTCGAGAACTACAGGAGTATTTGCGGCATAGAAGTAGGGCAGCCCCAACTGCTCACACATCGAAGGCCCCGCCATCTGGAGCATCGAGCCAACCAGGACGTCCGCCTCGCGAAGAGCATCGCGAAGAGAAACAAACTGGACCGGCACTTCGGACGCTACGGCGCGGAGCAAAGCTTCTTCCCGGTTCTGCACTTCCGTATATCCTTCGAGCAGATCCTGAAATCCCGTCCCGATAGATACCACTTGAAAGCCGAGCTTCATGATCCGCGAGCGATAAATCTCGGGAGCGCAAACAAGAACAGAATGCCCGCGGGCGTGCAATGCCGATCCAAGCGCCAGCAAAGGCATGACATCCCCGTGCCCGCCAACCGGAGCAAGCGCAATTCTCATCAGCGGGTAATTTTACGCAGAATCAGTCCCAACGCAAGCCACGTGGAAAGAGCCACATACTCCCACATGCGAAAACTTCCCGGGATGGCTGGAATCAGTTTCAAAAGAACAAATATGATCGCCACCAGCGTTCCTGTATACGCGATGAGCATGTCCCGTTTGCGGAATGAATCGGACCCGGCAGTTTTCCGCCACGTTGCAAATGCCAAACAGGTCACTGTCCATCCAAACGCGGAACAAAGCGATCCAACCTCTGTGATGGGAACCAGGATGGACCGTCCCAGCAAAGCCCCGATGATTGTAACTGCACCGCAAAAGAGAACGGCTATTGTTGGAGTCTGGAAGCGCGGATGGATCTCGCCGATTGCGGCAGGGATCAGTTTACGGCGGCCCAGCGAAAACACGAGACGCGATGCGGTCAGAAAATTTGCATTGAAGACTTTCAGCAGCGAAATCAGGGCCGCCGCAAAAATCAGCCGCACAATCCAGCCTGCGCCAAATGCGCGTTCAAACGCAAAGGCTGTGGCAAACGGTTGCTGAGTCAGCGTCTTCCACGGCGCAAGTCCCGAAACGACTCCGATGATCGCTACATAAAAGAGGGTCCCCACCGCCAGACCCAGAAAGATGGCCTTTACAAAACCGCCTGACTCAAACCCCTCATCCGCCTCTTCGCAACACTTCGGCACAGCTTCAAATCCCGTTAGAAAATAGGGAACGATCTGCAACACAAGGATGATGGAGACCAGGCTTCCCAAACCGCCACTCCCGGCAAAAAAGGGTTCGAAGTTTTCCCTCTGGGACCGGCCTATTCCGAGCAAAGTGAATGTGACGAACAACGCCAGCAATCCAAACGTGGTGTAATTTTGAAAGCGTGAGCTGAGACGGATGCCGCGATAGTTTAGACAAATGATCAGAAACGTTACGGCAAAACCCAGCAGCAGCGCAGGAAGATAAACCGGATACCCTCCGACACGGTAGATCTCGACAGTTTGAATCGCGGGAAAGAGATATCCCAAAATCCTTCCCACAGCAACCGCTTCCCAGGGACAAACAATCAGGTACGCCAGTGTCATCAGCCAGGCAGCGGCAAACCCGATCGATCGCGGAAATACTGTGGTCGCATATGCCAGCTCGCTGGCTGCGTCCGGAATTTCACGAACAAATTTTCCGTAAACAAACGCAACGGGAATCAGCGCCACTCCGCCAATCAGGAAGCCCAGCATCGCTCCGCCCGGCCCTCCGCGCGTGAGCCAGTCGTCGATTACGAGCAGCCAGCCAACTCCAACCATCGTGCCGAATGCAAGCGCAAAATATTCAGTGGTCCGGAGGGTACGTGCGAGAGTGGGTCGTTGCGCCATCAGATGGCATTATAAACCAGCTAGGTGCGAGGATGGAGGATAGAGGATGGAAGATAGAGGTGCACCGCCATCCTCTATTCTCTATTCTCCATCCTCTCCTTTTGAATGCTCGCTACTAAGTCCGCGGCGGAATCCAATGCGGCGCGAATCTCATCGAGATGCGGTTTGCGTCCGGCATCCAGAACCAGAAGGACGACAAAATTCTTCCAGGATCCTAAAGTTTGAGAAAGATATTGAGAAAAAATGAATCGCGTTGGAAGGGTACATGCAAGGAACGGAAATTTTGATTGATAAATTGCCAGAACGTTTTCGCCCAGCGGGGGATCTCCCGAAATATCAAAGGCGAATCGTTCTCCCCGTTTCCATTCCTGGATCGCTCTTCCAAGACTCAAGTTGGGTTCAATCCAGGTCCGTTCGCGAAACGGAATTCCCGTATCCGCATAAAACAACGTGATCGAACCGGGTCCATGAAAATTGTGTGGATAGATGACAACCGGAATTCCTTTCCAGGTTCCTTCGAGTTGAATGAAATAATCATCTCCGGCCGCCGCAAAAGAGAGTTCCCTTGCCAGCTTTTGGAAGTAGCGATTGCGGCTTTTTGTGCCGACAATACTCTGACGGCGGCTATGCCAGATCGCAAAGATTACGGCAGCAGCCGCAAGAAGCAGAAGAAACAAAATCTTAAACATCCTCAAGCCAATTTGGGAGATCTGAATATGTAACCAACTGGTGCACTGTAACACACGGTTACGAATTGTTTCAGTTTTGGGAACGTTTTGTAGCGCCGGCGTCCCCGCCGGCTAAAGCATTGTGCATCGTCGAGATCTGCCGGCGAGACGCCGGCGTTACAAACGAAAAGCATGCTCCTGCGCTTTCCGAATCCTTCTCACTCTCTTAAGAACCTTGTGTTACAGTGCCCTCGTTACATAATCGAGCGAGATGCGGAACAGGTCACAACTTCGTGCTTTAGAGCGTTTTTTCCGCCCTGTTTGGCCTGATACATGAGGCGGTCGGGATGGGCCAGCATTTCGTCCACCGAAAAAGGCGGAGTCAGATAGGTCGCTATTCCGATACTGAATGTAACTTCCCATCGATTAGATTGCATCGTTTGATCAAGCAGGTTTCGCAATTTTTGGACGACGGCGACGGCATCCTCCGGTCCTGTTTCCGCGAGCAGCATCACAAACTCGTCCCCACCCAGCCGCGCAACGACATCGGTAGCGCGCGTGTTCTGCCGCAATGTTTCCGCCACGGAGCACAGCAACAAATCGCCGGTCTGATGGCCGAGCCGGTCGTTGATCGTCTTGAAGTCATCCAGATCGATAAACGCAACAGTAAATGGACGAGGATACCGTTTCGCCCGCTGGATTTCCTGATTGCCCAGATCAAAGAACGTCCTGCGATTCGCAACTCCAGTCAAATCATCACGCCCTGCCAGCGATTTTTCCCGTTCCAAAGTGGATTTCAACGCGCTGATCACATATGCAATCCCGGAAAAAAAGATCAATCTCACAAGGAAGTTCCAGAACATGTTGACAGGATACGGAATCACATCTTCGGTAAGATCCACAATCAACCATGTGATGGCACTCAGAATTCCAATTGCGACCCCAGACCATCTTCCGCCGTACCAGGCAGCAATGAAAATCGGGACCGAATAGAACACATAGACAGAGATATCTTCTTTGGTAATGTGATCCAGACAACCGATTCCCGCAATCAGCGACAGAGCCAGAAAAAAGGCCCCGGGATACCGCTTCATTTGTTCTGGAAAATTCATGGGTGTCTGCGAAAGATCTTTAGAAGCTCAAACCAAAGAATACTCGCAATACCGGAAGAAAAACAAATTGCCAGATCCACGGGATGCAAGATTGAAAAACGAAACAGGTCGCGAAGAAAGGGGACGTAGAGCACAAGCGCCAGAAAGCCAAGAGCCGCGGTCACAACAAACCAGAGAGCGCGGTTGGGCAAAAGAAAGGTACTGGAGAACGGGAGAGACCAGGACCGGTTCGTAAAAATCAGACTGAGATTCGCAATCACCAGAGTGGTGAACGTCAGCGCCCGCGAGTCGGCTTCTCCCTGTCCGCGCCACAGGGCGAATGCGTAAACCGAAAGAACAATTGCCAGAACACTGGCCCCTTGAAGCACACACAATCCGATCGTGCGGGCTGTAAACAACGGCTCCTTCGGATTGCGCGGCGGCCGGTTCATGATGTCTGCTTCCTCCGGCTCCGCTTCAAATGCAATCGAACAAGCGGGATCGATAATTAACTCCAAAAACAGAATGTGAACCGGAAAAAATACGAGCGGCCAGCGCATCAAAAGGGGAGCCAGTGCTACACCGGCGATCGGCACATGGATTGCGAAGATGTAGGCCATCGCCTTTCGCAGATTGTCATAAATGCGTCTCCCCTGCCGGATCGCGCGCACAATCGACGTAAAATCGTCGTCCAGCAAGATTAGCGAAGCCGCTTCCCGAGCTACATCTGTCCCGCGGGCGCCCATGGCGATCCCGATATGCGCAGCTTTGAGGGCGGGAGCATCGTTGACTCCATCCCCTGTCATGGCCACGATTTCGCCGTTCGCCTTCAGTGCATTCACCAGACGAAGTTTCTGTTCGGGCAGAACTCTTGCAAACAGATTCGTTGTTCGGACACGATCTCGCAGTTCGTCTTCACTCATCCGTTCGAGTTCCGGACCTGTGACGACAAGTTCGGAATTGGACAATCCGATTTGTTTGGCGATCGCGCGTGCGGTAGCTGGATAATCGCCGGTGATCATAACTACCCGGATGCCGGCTTCGTAGCATTCCTGCAAGGATCCGGGCACCTCAGGCCGCACCGGATCAGCTAGGGCTACCAATCCGAGATATTCAAAATCAAACTCGCGCTGGCTTTGAGGCCATTCCGGCCCGGAGTATTGCGCCCTTGCGACTGCCAGCACCCGCAGGCCATCCGCTGCCATACGCTCAATGTGGGTTTGCAGATCCTTGCGTTTGGAATCATTCCAGCGGCACAAATCCGCAATTGATTCGGGAGCTCCTTTGGCGGCAACCATATACCGTTCGCTTCCCGGAGCCCTCCACACGTGCGACATCGCAAACAACGGAGGAGACAGCGCGTATTCCTGTACAAGCGTCCAGTCTTCGTGCAAACGTTCGGTCCCTGACAAAAACTGTCGTCCCAAGTCTTGAAAGGCGCGTTCCATCGGATCAAATGGATCCGTTTCGCTCGCAAGAATGCTGTATTCCACGATTTCATGAAATCGCTCGGGAAGCGGCTCACCCGAATCATTTCGAATCGTGAAGAATTCCCCGCCTGCTTCCAACTGGCTGACGCCCATCTGATTGAGAGTGAGCGTGCCTGTCTTATCCACACACAATACTGTAGAAGCGCCGAGAGTTTCGATCGCAGGAATGCGGCGTGTGAGAACCCGTTTTTGTGAGATCCGCCATGCGCCCAGTGCCAGGAACACAGTGAGGACAACCGGAAACTCTTCCGGAACCAGCGACATTGCCAGTGTGACTCCAGCCAGAACCGCGTTGAGCCATCCATCCCGAAGAAAACCGTACAGCAGTGTTACCAGCACACACAGGGACATTCCGGAGACGGCAAAGACACGAACCAGCTTTCCGATTTCACGGTGTAAGGAGGTTTCTTCCGGCTGGATCGTTTGCAGAGCGCGTCCGATTTTTCCAAGCTCCGTGTGTATGCCGGTAGCACGCACCTCCGCGATCCCCTGTCCCTGCACCACCATCGTGCCGGAAAACACGAACGGCAGGTTTTCGCCGCCCGGTCGTTCCACCGGCTGAGATCCATCCCATGGAATCTTCCGAACTGGAACCGGTTCACCGGTCAGCAGCGATTCATTCACAGCAAGATCGTGACAGGAAAGAAGCGCAGCATCTGCAGGAACCCTGTCCCCTTCACTCAAGACCAGGATGTCGCCACGCACAACTTCCTTTCCGGCAATCCGGAACCGTTTCCCTTCGCGAATGACAAGCGCCCGCGGACTGGATAAATCGCGTAGGGCTTCCAGCGCCCGCTCCGTCCTTCGCTCCTGAAACAAAGTAATGCCCAGAATCATCAAGAACGAACCAAGCAAAAACAGCGCTTCCTGCAAATCGCCAAGCAGCAAATAAATCGCCGCACTTGCAGTGAGCAGCAGGAACATGGGTTCGCGAAACACATCCAGAAGGCTATGAAGAAAATTCCGGTGGTCCGCTGCGGGAAGCTCGTTGTATCCTTCGGACTTCAGCCTTTCGGCTGCTTCTCGCTCTGACAACCCTTGTGCAGTGTTGGAACCGATCTCATCCACCTTCAGTCCTTCCCCTGATCTCGATGCTCTTGAGAGGTACAATGAACCACGATTCACTCCAAGCGACCCATGCGAAGACTCAGCGGCCATCGCACCGGCTTGGTCTTATTCGGGTCGCCCCATGCATCCAGAAGTTCCTTGCGGATCACCAACACGGGATCGGATCCATTCATCCGAACATAGGTTTGACTGGAGGACCATGTGGCAAGATAACCGGTAAGATCCGCGAAGCTCCATTCCGCTTCCATATGAAATTCCGGCACGGACATCTCCTCGAAAGGAAACACAATCGTACGGTATCCTTCTTCCAACAATTTTCTTTCGGGCGACCAGTATGGTCCGACAACATTCGTATAGAAATGAAGAAGGATCGCATCCGTCACAGGATCAATCTGCAGCAGGTTGTAGCACCACACCGCGACAATCCCGCGCGGCTTCAATACGCGGCATACCTCTGCAAAAAATGGAACCGGCTGAAGCCAGTGAAGTGCCTGCGCAACGGTCACAAGATCGGCAATACCGGATTGCAGCGGCGCACGTTCTGCCGTCGCAATGCAGTAACGGACGCGGTCATTTCTGAAAGCATTTTGAATCTGTTTCCGGCTCGCATCGGTAGCCGCAACAAGTCGAAAGAACCGCGCCAATGCTTCCGCAGCCTGACCGTTTCCCGTGGCGCAATCCCAGGCCAGATCCTGATTCTCCGTGATCGATGCGAGATACCGGAACAGCGTATCGGGGTAGTGCGGACGAAACCGCGCATACGACTCCGCCCTGGTGGAAAAATGATCCAGAAAAGTCATGGCTGAATTCTATTTTATCGCGGGAAGGTGGTAGGGGCGACCCTTGTGGTCGCTCTCGTCGGAATAGAATCAGAAGTATATGTGCAGCCGGATGGTCAGATCGTCCGCGTTTTGAAATTTGTTCTGGGGAATACTTTGATTGAATCGATAAAAAATCTGCAACTGCAAAAAAGAACAAAGGACCGGCTCAATGCCGATCAGTACGCGATCCCGTTCGTTCTCATCAATGTCGCGGCTGGGATCAAAATACTCATACGCGGCCTTAATGTTCCAGCCGGGCGCAATCAAATAGTTCAGCTCCGAGTAGGCAATCAACTGATCGCGGGATTGTCCGGCAATGGTATCATCCCGGATCGTATCCACTTCGCCCAGCAGCACGGCGTTTCCCAACCTCATTCCTGCCCAGAGCGCCCCGCTGGTTCGAGCGCCGGAATCCGCCGGATTGTGCGCTCCGGATATTCCAATCCGGAATCCACTATTTAAGTAGTAGACGGACCCTGTCACAAGCTTACTTGTATTGTTATCCAAACTTCCAGGCGTTCCATTGGTGACGGATGCAGTAAAGTTCCAGTCTCCAGGGGCAAAGCCGATTTCGACACCCTGATCCGCGCTGTTGAAATTGAAGCCCGTTGCTTCACGAATGAATGCGCGATCATCTTCCAGACGGATTCCATAAGGAAGCACAAACTCTCCAGCTTTCAACCAACCTCTGCCTGGCAATCCCTGGAACAGTCCGAATATTTCACGGGATTGCGCGCCTCCGGGCGACACACTCTCATCCAGATAAAAGGTCAGGCGATCCGGAATCAGATTGATACGCAGATAGAGATTCGATTTATCTGTTTGAAAAGTGTTGGAGGTCTGATTTTTCACAAACGTACTTTGATTTGCGAAACGGAAATCTCCTCCAATGGAAATCAGATCGTCATGAAAGGACAGGTAGAACGGAATCTTCTTTGCCTGCAAATCGATTTTCTTCCACGGCAGGTCGTTCGCTCCATATCCTGCGCCCATTCTGGTTCTTTGTCCCCCGCCGGTTCGATTTACATGACAGCTTGCGCAACTCAGACCCTCCCGCACTGCCAGATAAGGCTCAGCGTGTGACCAGGAAACGACGGTGAGCAGAATTACCACAGCGAAAACGGGCGCACGCCGTGCTCCCCTACATTCATCCTTCATCCTTCCGCCTTCATCCTTCAGTTACGCGGCGCTCCCATCGCGATCCACAAACGGATTGAATTGATGGTTTCTCTCGATAGCGCAGGGCGATTCAAGGGCATTTGTGCTCCTGCAATGTCCGGACCTCCTTCCAGCTTCCGGACCAGGTAGGAATGGTCCGGATCTCCCGGCGAAACACGAAACAGTTCCGGGTGTTCCACCGAGCGTATATTTATAAGATGATCGTATGAGACCGATGCATCTAACTGAAGTCCCTGCGGCGCGGATCCTCCGCTGTGGCATTCAATGCAAATCGCACTGAAGACGTTGTTCTGAATGTTGGTAAATGTGGGCGGAAATGCCGTCGGCAGTCCGTTTCCATCCGTCCCAACCGGATTCCCGTTTTCATCCAGCCCTGCACCGTTTCCGGCGCATCCGCTGAAAACGAACAGAACACAAAGAAGCAGCGAAATCACGCAAACATTCCGGCTTCTCTTACCAGCCGCCAACTTTAATAGTCCGGAGGATCTTCATAATCGTCGGCGACCGTAATCGTGCCTTTCATCAACGAGCTGCCATGGACCAGACAGAAATAGGGGAACACGCCTGCGTCCAGAAACCGGAACGAAAACGCCTGACCCGGCGACAGATTCCCGCTATCAAACAAGGCGCCCGGGGAAGAAGATTCGCTGCCGCTGGTAGCGGTGTGAAGCAGTGCACCCTGATTGGTCCAGGTCACTGTGTCTCCTGCTGTGATCGAGATATTTCCCGTGCCGTTGCTGGAAGTGAAGAAGGTGTCGCCAATGGTGATTCCCTGAAGAGTTGCCGCGCTTTCAACAACGAACAGAGCCGCGCGCGTTTGATATTTGGCGCCCGACCCGCTTCCGATCTGATCATCCCAAACAACGATCGCATTTCCCAATTGTGCGTCATAGGATGTGGCAACATTGATCGAAGCGGCAGCGCCGTCGTTCGAGGAAACAACAAAAGGCCCGTCCTGGATAGCGCCCTTTCCATTCAAAACGACAGCAGAAATTTTGTTTCCTTGACCCCAGCATCCAATAAACTGGTTATTCCGCTGGTCAAAGAGCATGCTTGTCTGCAAGCTGCTGGCATCTGCTGTATCGGGAATGCTTTTCTCACTTCCCACTTTTCCTTTCGAGTTCAAGGTCCGATACTTGATCAGAGTTTGCGCGCTCCAGAATCCGAACCCCTTGCCGTTATCGGCAAAACTTGCATCTCCCACGGTGAACAAACCCGCCTGGTTCGGTTCGAAGGTGACGGGTTTACTTTTCAGAAGGGTTCCGTCCGGCTTCACCAGAAAACCGATCAGCCCTGAACCACCGGCGCTCTGTTCCAGGACGATCACGACCAGGTTTCCCTTTTTCTGGTTTGTGGAAACACTCAGCGATTCAAAGGACTTACCGGATCCCGACTGGGCAAGTATTTCCACTGCGCCCGCTGGCGCCCCACTCTGATCAAGCAGGATGCTCTTTAGAACTGTATGTGGAGCTCCATTTGCAGCATCCAGCCAGAACAGGAGAAATTGCTTCTGAGTCGCATTGTAGGCAAGACGGGGAAACGCATTGCTGATTCCTGCTACTACTACATTAGAAGATCCTTGTTTGGAGAGGTCTCCAGTGAACACCTGTGATTTCAACCCCTCCTTTCCTTCCCAGACAAGAAGGTATGTGTACGCGACGGAATCGTAAAAGATATCCAGATTCTGGGAGTTTTCGCTGACTCCTTTGGCGAGAGTCTTGCGTTTTTGTAATGTGCCGTCCGATGCCACGCGCCGGCCAACAATTTTGCCGGAACCTCCCTCCTGGCGCCACGCAACCAGCCATTCATGCTCAGACCCATTGCGGATCACTCGCGGTGTCCCAGGTGTCTTGGCAAACTTCTTGGACAGACTCAAGGTCTCGAGGGTTTCGGCGAATGCGCCCGACGCGAAAACAATGAGGAAAAAAAGGAAAGCGGCTTTCCTCAACATTGGTCCTCCTAAATGCAACCTGCAGATTGCCTTACTCCGACTTGCTGCAAGTTTTGTTCCACAGAGCGATGTATTGCCTCTCATGGGGTCAGCCTCTATCCGGCTATCGGAGCGCTCGTCCCCGATTCAATTTTCTAATCCCCAGCAACAATTTATTGGAGTTATGTGGTACAACACATAAATGATATGATTGCGACAATGGCTGGCGATCCCTTCAGCCCGATCACGTTTGGCGCTCGATTGAGAAGTGTGGAAGCCGGCGCCGTTATTTTAACCGAAACTGCGCATCCGCCTGCGTTGAGATTGCCGGCTCACCGTCATGAGCTTCCCAATCTCGTATTCGTGCTGGAAGGATCCTTTCTGGAGACTATGCAGGGGCAGTCACATGAATGCAAACCCGGCAGCATGCTTCTGAAACCGGGCGGAGCAATTCATGAAGACCGGTACGGAAACAATGGCGCCCGCTGCCTGATCGTTGAAATAAAAGCCGAGCTGATGTCGTTGGCCAAATCCCTGCCGTCTCTCTTTGACAGGATCGAGCACTTTTGCAGTGGGTTCCATTCCTTGATTGGCGGCCGTATATACAACGAACTAAAAATTCTAGATTCTGCTTCCACCGTTGCTATCGAAGGGCTTGTTCTGGAACTGCTTTCGCAATCCTTGCGCGTGAAACAGGAAAGACTTCGCAACACACGCCAGAAACCCGCATGGCTAAATCAAGCAAAGGAGTTGATTGAAGAACGATATTACACAGATTTGAGTCTTGCCAGGATCGCCTCAATTGTTGGAGTCCACCCCGCCCATCTGGCCCGAAAATTTCGAAGACAATACGGTCTTACTGTGGGTGAGTGCATCCGGAAACTACGAATTCAACAGGCAATCCATGAACTGACTTTTTCCGACAAACCAGTGATGCAGATTGCCCTGGATGCAGGATTCTACGATCAGAGTCATTTTAGCCACAACTTCAAAAAGCATACGGGCCAAACCCCCGCAGAATTGCGAAGAATTCACCACAGAGGACGCAGAGATCAGGATAGCGTTTCCTCATCCTGAAGCAGCAATTTCTTTTCGAAGGTTAGAAACTTGCCGATCGATATCGAGCGTTCGCGCCGCGAGACGCCGGGTTGCAACAACGTATTGCATTTCAACAATGCCGGCGCCGCTCTGATGCCCCGATCCGTTCTGGATGCTGTGATCGATCACCTGCGCCTCGAAGCGGAAATCGGCGGATACGAAGCGGCACAACACGCGGAAGAGAAGTGGGAACACACCTACGATGCGGTTGCAAAGTTGCTTGGTTGCAAGCGTGATGAAATTGCCATCGTAGAAAATGCCACACGCGCATGGGATATGGCCTTTTATTCTCTTTTATTCAAGAAAGGGGACCGCATTCTTACCGGAATGGCGGAGTATGCCAGCAACTACATCGCCTTCCTGCAAATGTCGCAAAGAACGGGAGCGCGCATTGATGTGATTCCGAACGATGAATTCGGACAGGTTTCCATTGAGGATCTGAAAAACTCCATGAATGAACATGTGAAGCTGATTGCGATCACGCATGTTCCGACAAACGGCGGTCTGGTGAACCCTGCGGCGGCAATCGGCAAGATTGCGCGCGAAACGGGAGTCCTGTATTTGCTGGATGCATGCCAGTCGATCGGGCAGATGCCGATTGACGTTCGGGAGATCGGTTGTGACATGCTTTCCGCAACCGGCCGCAAGTACCTCAGGGGTCCCCGCGGAACAGGCTTTCTTTTCGTCCGCAGCAATGTCTTGAAGACAATGGAGCCTCCATTTCTGGATTTACATTCGGCTCACTGGGCGGAAAAGGATCGTTATGAGATCCGGCCCGATGCGCGCAGGTTTGAAAACTGGGAGGCAAACTACGCAGGGAAAATCGGTCTTGGGGTTGCAGTGGATTACGCGTTGCAATGGGGAATGGAGTCTATCAAGGCCCGAGTGTATGCGATGGCCGAGACGCTTCGATTTCAATTGAGCGGGCTGAAGGGAGTCACAATAAGGGATCTGGGCGCCGAGCGATGCGGAATTGTGACGTTTACTGTTGAAGGACAAACGCCTCCAGAGATCAAGCAACTGATGGCCAAACACCGGATCAACGTAAGTGTCTCTCCGCAGGCGTATACAAGGCTCGATATGGAAGCGCGTGAGCTCAAAAGTGTCGTCCGCGCATCGGTGCACTACTACAATACGGAAGAAGAAGTCGCCCGCTTTTGTACCGTGCTTGCATCCGGTCTTTAGGGCCTTTTACCGCGGAGAGCGCGGAAAATGCGGAGGTCTCCGCTGTCTCTGCGGTAAATCCTGCACCGGAAGTACAAAACTGCAAGGATCTTACAATACCGTCTGGCGGTGGCTCGCTATTGTTAGGCGGAGGAGTGTTCCGTGAATGATTATGCAATCAATTTGCTACGGTATCTTATTTCGATCGATTCCGTGAATCCTTCGCTGGTACCCGGAGGGGCGGGGGAAAAGGAAATCGCTAATGCTGTTGCCGCGGAGCTGCGCAAGATCGGTCTGGATGTGGCAGTCGAAGATGCA
>CAZDDB010000046.1:0-2975 GCA_964504105.1 uncultured Acidobacteriota bacterium | reverse complement strand
CGGTATGAATGCGCCATTTGATCCGGTGGAGCGTGAGGGACGATTGTATGGACGCGGCTCGCAGGATATGAAAGGGGGTCTTGCTTCGATGATTGCCGCTGCGCGTTCGCTTGCCGCCTCCGGTCTGGCTTTCGGAAGATTGGTTGTTGCGACAGTTGCGGATGAAGAATATGCAAGCATTGGCGCCGCAGCGGTCGTAAAACGCTGGTACGCGGACGGAGCTGTTGTGCTGGAGCCTACGGATCTCGAAGTTGGTGTTGCGCACAAAGGATTTTCGTGGGTGGAAGTAGTCACGAAAGGACGCGCCGCGCATGGAAGCAGGCCCGCAGAGGGACGCGATGCAATCCTGGGAATGGGACGCGTTCTGGCCGGTCTGGAATCGCTCAATCGCGAGCTCCAATCAAGACCGCCGCATCCGCTTGTGGGGAACGCATCGTTGCATGCGTCTCTCATTGCGGGAGGCCGTGAGCTGAGCACGTATCCGGACCTCTGTACGCTTCAGATCGAGCGGCGCACCATCAGCGGGGAATCAGCAGAGACTGCGCTCAGTGAAGTCCATCAGATTTTGGAACGGCTAACAACCGAGGATCCTGAATTTGGTGCCGACGCAAAATCTCTTTTCGGGCAACCCCCCTATGAAATTCCGAATGACCATGATTTGCCCGGTATTCTGCAGTCTGAGCTGGTGCGTCACAACCGTGCCGCAAAGAGTTCAGGAATGACCTTTTGGACGGACGCCGCAATTCTGGGACAGGCCGGAATTCCATCCGTAATCTTTGGACCCGGAGGCGCGGGCTTGCACGGGCTGGAAGAATATGTCCGCATCGATGAAGTGCTTGTCTGCCGCGATGTGCTGATCGAAGCAACGCGGGCGTTCTGCGCTCCGAAGAGTCGACCATGATCCCGGAAGGAACACTGATTCTCACGCGCGAAGAAATATCGCGCCTCATGACGTTTGACGACTACGTTGTCGCAATGCAAAATGCATTCCGACTTTATGGAGAAGGACAGTTTCTATCAGCCGGAATTCTCGATATTCCGGCACAGGATGGAATGTTTCACGTCAAGGCTGCGGGGATGAAACTGAAGGAACGAATCTACATCGCAGTCAAAATAAATGGGAATTTCCCCCGGAATGCCGAACGTTTCGGTCTTCCAACAATTCAAGGGGCCATCCTCCTGTCCGATGGAATTACGGGCTATCCGCTGGCGTTTCTGGATTCCACGGAGATCACGTTGCAACGGACCGCCGGCACCACGGCTGTTGGAGCGAAGTTCCTTGCGAGACCCGATTCACACGTTGCAACCGTTTGCGGATGCGGAAAACAGGGCAGAATGCAGGTTCTTGCGCTCAAGTATGTTTTGCCGCTGGAACAGGTGTTTGCGTTCGATCTCGATGAAAATCGAGCGGATCAATTTGCGTCAGAAATGTCGAGGGAGATGGGTATCCCCGTTCAACGCGCAGAAACGCTGGAAGACGCGGCAAAAAACAGCGATGCGATCGTCACCTGTACAACTTCCCGACAATTCTTCCTGCGACAGAACTTCGTCCGGCCAGGGACATATGTTGCGGCAGTCGGGGCAGACAGTCATGACAAGCAGGAACTCGACCCTAATTTGTTTACATCTAATAAGGTAGTAACCGACATTCTCGAACAATGCGCCTCGATGGGCGATCTGCATCATGCCCTGAAGGCCGGTCTTGTCACAAAAGAGAATGTCTATGCGGAGCTGGGCGAGATTGTGGCCGGTCGAAAACCGGGCCGAACCACGAGAGAGGAAATTATCATCCTGGATACAACAGGAACAGCCATCCAGGACGTTGCCTGCGCGGCGATCGCATACGAAAGAGTCATCAGCAGCGGAGCCGGCACCTTCTTCAAATTAGGATGAGAGGAAAAGAAACCTTCGAGAGATCGCACCCGACCGCAAATCAAGTTGGAATTCCGGCGATCATCATTGTAGAATAGAGCCACGTTCGCGCAAGGAGGGGATTATGAATCCACCAAAGCCGGGGCTTACGTTTCTCTTATCTATTCTGATTGCCACCGTAGCATCTTCTGTTGAAGTTGCCAAATCCGGAAATCAACAGGACGAACCTGGTTTGAGCATTTCGCTCACGACCGCAACTCGTTCATCGTTGGAGATGGCTGGTGGGCCTCAGATGCCTGCTCCCGATGCATCATCGGGAGCGACAACACCCCAATCACGTGCCCCCATCATCGGGGCATCAAGCAGAAATGATTTGTCTTTGCCTTTAAGCTGGATGCCTGCATTGCAAAATCCTGCAACAAATATCATCCTGGAAATTCCAAACAAGAAACTTCCCCGCAAGGTTCCGCCCCAACCGGAGACGTTTCACGATCCGGCGGTCCAGAGCTCCCCTTTCAGCGTAGATATTTCGATAACACCCAATATTCCATCGACCGGCGTCAATTTTGACGGAATCTCCAATGTCAATGGGGTTCTGCCGCCTGATACCAATGGTGATGTCGGGCCAAATCATTTTGTCCAAACCGTGAACCTTTCCTTTGCGGTTTTCAGCAAGACCGGAACAACTTTGCTCAGTCCCAGAAACATTAATACACTTTGGGCCGGCTTCGGCGGAGCCTGCCAGACTACAAACAATGGTGACCCGATCGTACAATATGATCAGCTTGCGGACCGGTGGATGATCACCCAGTTCGCTTTGCCGAACATTGCCAGCAACACCGGTCCATTCTTTCAGTGCATCGCCGTCTCTCAGACTCCTGATCCCACCGGCGCTTATTTCCGGTACGAGTTTAAGATGAGCGATACGTTGTTGAATGACTATCCTCATTTTGGTGTGTGGCCCGATGCGTACTTCATGTCGATCAACCAGTTCACCATGCCGGCGGGTACTTTCAACATCGCAGGCGCGGTGGCATTTGAAAGAAATAAGATGCTGTTAGGCCAGGCGGCGAAGTTTGTAAAATTTGACGTGGCCAGTGAAG
>CAZDDB010000045.1:0-16733 GCA_964504105.1 uncultured Acidobacteriota bacterium | reverse complement strand
GTTTCGGCTGCGGATGGTCCGATGCCTCAGACCCGAGAGCACATCCTGCTCGCCCGTCAGGTGGGCGTGCCGTTTATCGTTGTTTTCATGAACAAGGTAGATATGGTGGATGACCCCGAGCTTCTGGACCTTGTTGAACTCGAAGTGCGCGACCTGTTGAGCAAATACGAGTTTCCAGGGGACGCAATTCCGATCATCAAGGGATCCGCTCTCAAGGCATTGGAAAGCGGCACGGGCAAAAGGGACGACGCGGCATCCAAGTGCGTTTTTGAGCTGATGGATTCGGTGGATTCGTATATTCCGATTCCAACGCGCGAAACCGATAAGCCGTTTTTGATGCCGGTGGAAGATATCTTTTCAATCTCGGGCCGCGGAACTGTTGTCACCGGTCGTATCGAACGCGGAACCGTGAAACTGGAAGAGGAAATTGAAATCGTCGGGATCAAGCCCACCGTGGCTCGTGTTGTGACCGGTATCGAAATGTTCAACAAGCTGCTCGATTCCGGCCAGGCGGGAGACAACGTCGGAGTGCTGCTGCGCGGCACCAAGCGTGAAGAGGTGGAACGCGGACAGGTCCTTGCCGCAAAAGGCTCGATCACTCCGCATAAGAAGTTCCGTGCGCAGGTGTACATCCTGACGAAGGAGGAAGGCGGACGCCATACACCGTTTATCAAGGGATACCGCCCTCAATTCTATTTCCGTACTACAGATGTAACAGGCGTGGTCACCTTGCCGGAAGGTGTGGAAATCGTGATGCCGGGAGACAATGTCGACATCGATGTCGAGTTGATTACACCGATTGCCATGGAAAAAGGCCTCCGTTTTGCTATCCGTGAAGGCGGAAGAACGGTTGGAGCCGGAACAGTCACTGAGATTCAGGAATAAACGGAGTGCGTATGACCCGAGAACGAGTCCGGATCCGATTGAAGGCTTTTGATCACCGTTTGCTGGATCAGGCGAGCAAGGATATCGTCAGCACGGCAAAGCGAACCGGCGCAAAGGTGGCTGGACCGATCCCGCTGCCCACGATGATCAACCGGTTTACCGTGTTACGGTCTCCTCACGTGGATAAGAAGAGCCGCGAGCAGTTTGAGATCCGGACACACAAGCGGATCATCGACATCCTGGCTCCTACTCCGCAGACTATTGATGCCCTCAGCAAGCTGCAGCTTGCAGCGGGGGTAGATGTTGAAATCAAGGCTTTGATGGCCACCAGGTAACGCAGAAGGAACCTCTATGATTAACGGGTTGATCGGAAAGAAACTGGGAATGACACAGGTGTTTGGACCGGATGGGCGCGTTCTTCCTGTAACGGTTTTGCAGGTAGGACCGTGTCTGGTGACGCAGGTCAGGACAAAAGACAAGGATGGCTACTCGGCTGTCCAGCTTGGTTTTGTCGAGACAGCGTCCACCAGAAAAATCCACAAATCCTTGCGCGGTCATTTTGAAAAAGCAGGTATCCCTCTCCTGCGTCATCTGAATGAATTTGCCATTCAGGATGAGAAAGGTGAATTGCAGCCCGGTCAACGCTTCAAAGTCGACCTGTTTCAAGCCAGGGAGAAAGTGGATGTGATCGGTGTTTCCAAAGGAAAGGGTTTTGCCGGTGTTGTAAAAAGACATCATTTTAAAGGCGGTCCTGCCACACACGGATCTATGTTTCATCGCGCTCCCGGTTCGATCGGAGGATCTTCTTTTCCTTCCCGCGTTTTTCCCGGGATGCGTGCGGGCGGCCGCATGGGTGGTCAAAGAGTTACTCTGCGGAACCTCACGGTAGTCGATGTGGATGCCGAAAACAACCTGATGCTGGTGCAGGGCGCGGTACCCGGCGCTACAGGAACTTATATCATGGTCAGAAAAGCAAAATCCGGACACGGAGCGAAGTCAACGCACAAGAAGTAACATTGCAGGTTCATTATGGAAATCAACATTGTAAATATGAAGAATGAGCCCGTAGACAGGCTGGAAATGCCGGAGATGGTTGTGGAAGCGCGGCCAAACCGCAGCTTGATCTACGAACTGGTGCGGCAATACCAGGCGGGCGGAAGACAGGGAACAGCCGCGACAAAAACCCGCGGGCTGGTCAGTGGTAGCGGTCGCAAATTGTGGAAGCAGAAAGGGACCGGCCGCGCGCGGATCGGCAGCATCCGCTCTCCTCTCTGGCGTCATGGCGGCACTGTATTTGGTCCGCAGCCGCGCGATTATTCCTATCGCGTTCCATCGAAAAAGCGCATTCTTGCCATCTGCTCCATCCTGTCGCAAAAGATGAAGGATGGCTCGCTGATTGTGGTGGATGAGCTCCGATTGGAGAGCGGAAAAACGAAAAAGGCAGCTGAATGGATGAAGTCCTTTCAGCTTTCCGCCGATACGTTGTTTGTGGATCAATCCCGCAATGAAAATCTTCAGAGATCGGTGCGGAACCTTCCCGGCGTAAAATTCTCCACCGTAGCGGCATTCAATGTGGTCGATGCGATGAAATACAAAAACCTGATCATATCAAAGCAGGCATTTCAGCAACTTGCAAGGATCCTGACAAAATGAATCACACACAAATTCTCAAGAAACCCTTGCTCACAGAAAAGAGCAATACACTGAAAGCAGATCGTAACATCGTGTGTTTCGAAGTTGAAAAGCACGCTAATAAAAAGCAGATTCGGGAAGCAGTGGAAAAAATGTTCGGCGTAAGAGTGGAAAATGTAACGACCGCGATCATGCATGGAAAGCGCCGCCGGTACGGACGCTCCGTAGGCATGAAGCCGGATTGGAAGAAAGCCTACGTCAAGATTAAAGAAGGCGAGAAAAAGATCGAATTTTTCGAGGGTATGTAATCATGGGCATCAAGGCGTTTAAACCAACTTCGCCAGGAAGGCGGTTCCAGACAGTATTGACCTTCGATGAACTGTCAACGGATCATCCGCACAAACCGCTGACGGAGGGCAAGAACAGAATTAATGGACGAAACAACAAGGGGCGGATTACAATTCGCCACCGCGGCCGCGGACACAAGCGGCGTTACCGGATCATCGATTTCCGGCGCGATAAGCTGGGGATTCCGGGAAAAGTAGCATCGATTGAATATGATCCAAACCGCTCTGCGAATATTGCGCTCATCAACTATGCAGACGGCGAAAAAAGGTACATCATTCAACCGGCAGGCCTGAAAGTGGGTGACAATGTCCTTGCGTCTCCCGTTGCGGATATTCTTGCAGGGAATGCGCTTCCGCTCAGAAACATCCCGACAGGAACGATGATCCACAACATCGAGCTTCGTCCCGGAAAAGGTGGGCAGATGGCCCGCAGCGCCGGATCCGTTGCGCAATTGATGGCAAAAGAGGGCACCTACGCGCAGATCAAAATTCCTTCCGGCGAAATCCGGATGGTGTTGCTGGATTGTTATGCGACGGTCGGCCAGGTGGGCAACATGGACCACAATAATGTTTCGATTGGAAAAGCCGGGCGTACCCGCTGGCTTGGGAAAAGACCGACTGTTCGCGGTGTGGCAATGAATCCGGTAGATCACCCGCATGGCGGTGGAGAGGGCAAGACTTCAGGCGGACGCCATCCGGTCAGCCCCTGGGGGCAGCCGACCAAGGGATACAAAACCCGGCGAAACAAGCGCACCAGCGCCTTTATTCTGAAACGGAGAAAATAATATGGCGCGTTCACTGAAAAAAGGTCCTTTCATCGATGGTCATTTGATGAAGAAGGTTACGGCAATGAATGACAGAAATGAGAAAAAAGTGATCCAAACCTGGTCCCGGCGTTCCACCGTTGTGCCGGAAATGGTTGGACATACGATTGCCGTGCACAACGGGAAGAAGTTCATTCCCGTTTTTGTTACGGAAAACATGGTAGGGCATAAGCTTGGCGAATTCGCCCCTACACGAATTTTCCATGGACACCCGGCCAAGTCGGAAAAAGCGGCAACAAAAGCTGGTGCCGGACCGCCGAAGTAAGGAAATGAATATGGCAAAGCAGGAAATCGTTGAAATCAGCAAGGCGAAAGGAAAGTATTTCAGGGTTTCTCCCCAGAAGGCCCGGCTGGTCATTGATCTGATTCGCGGAAAGGACGTCATCAGGGCTCTTGCTATTTTAAAAGGAACATCGAAACGTGCGTGCAGGCCGGTAGAAAAAGTATTGAAATCGGCGATCGCGAACGCAAAGGAAAAACAGCCGGCACTCGATGTGGACCGCTTGTTTGTTCACCGGGCTTATGTCGATTCCGGACCGACAAAAATGTGGAAACGGATCCGTCCGACATCCATGTTGAAGGTAATGCGCATTGTGCGCCGTCACAGTCACGTCACGATTCATTTGGCGGAACGACAATAACAGGGGGAGGATGGAAGATGGAGTATAGAGGATAGTATGGGTCAAAAAGTACATCCGTATGGTTTTCGGATCGGAGTGAACCGGACATGGCTATCGCGCTGGTTTGCCGAAAAGAACTATTCCGAACTGTTGCATGAAGATCTTCGGATTCGGGAAGAACTGAAAAGGACCTTTGTGCAGGCAGGCCTCTCCAAACTGGAGATCGACCGCCTGCCAAATCAGCTCAAGTTACGCATCCATACCTCCAAACCCGGTCTCGTCATCGGGAAGAAAGGCGCTGGAGTTGATCAGCTCAAGCGGCGTCTGGAGGCCGAAGTAGGGCGCGAAGTAGTGATCAATATTGAAGAAGTTGTACGTCCCGAGCTCGATGCGCAGCTTGTTGCTGAGACCATCGCCTTTCAGCTGGAAAAGCGCGTGGCCTTCCGCCGGGCTATGCGACGGGCTGTAGAGTCCGCCAAGAAGTTCGGTGGAAAGGGGATCAAAGTTCGTTGCAAAGGAAGGCTGAACGGCGCTGAAATTGCACGTGCTGAGTGGTATCTTTACGGACGTCTTCCGTTGACTACGCTGCGTGCCGATATCGATTACGGATTTTATGAGGCCAAAACCGCATATGGAGTTATTGGCGTGAAAGTCTGGATTTTCAAAGGGGAAAAAGACACGTACTTGCCCAGACGCGAAGAACGCAGATAAAGAGCATAAGGTGCAGCCATGTTGATGCCGAAAAAAGTAAAGTATTTGAAAATGCAGCGCGGCCGGCGCAAAGGAAAAGCCTGGCGCGGACACGAAATTTCATTCGGAGATTATGGGTTGCGGGCGCTGGAACCGGCCTGGCTCTCCAGCCGGCAAATTGAAGCCGCGCGTGTTGCGATGACTCGCTTTGTCAAACGCGGCGGAAAAATCTGGATCCGGGTTTTTCCGGACAAGCCGATCACAAAGAAACCGGCAGAAACCCGTATGGGAAAAGGAAAAGGGCCCAGAGTCGGTTGGGTTGCAGTCATTAAGCCCGGCCGCGTTCTTTTTGAAATGGTCGGTGTTACTGAGGATGTGGCCCGTGAAGCCATGAGACTTGCAGCCCATAAATTGCCGCTCAAGACCCGGTTTGCAATCAGGATGGGACAGGAACAATGAAAGCTAAAGAGCTGAAAGAACAAACTTCGGAAGAACTGAAGCTGAAAGAGGGTGAGCTGTACGATCAGCTTTTTAAGTTGCGTTTTCAAGCGGCAACCGCGCAACTTGAAAAGCCGGCCAAGATTCGACAGGTACGCCGCGATCTTGCTCGAGTCAAAACAGTGTTACGACAGAAAGATATCGCCGGCAGGCAGTAATGAAGAATAACCGCAAAGACCGCAAAGACCGCAGAGGAGGAGAAAGAAAATTCTCTTCGCGGTCTTTGCGGTCTTTGCGGTTCAAATCTCAGGTGGGTTATGAGTGAAGAATTAGTTCAACAGGTGGAAGAGCGAAGACACAGAAAGACACTGGAAGGTGTCGTGATCAGCAATCGCATGCAGAAATCGGTGGTGGTCCGCGTGGAGCGCCAGGTGCGTCATCCTCTTTATCAGAAGACTCTTCGGAAGAGTTCCAAATTTATGGCGCATGATGAAGAAAATAAGTGCAGGGTCGGAGACCGTGTAATGATTCGGGAGACGCGGCCGTTGAGCAAGAATAAATGCTGGTGGGTAGTATCGATCCTGAACACGGCGCAGCAATAAAGGAGAACCATCATGATCCAGATGAGAACCATTTTGACGGTTGCCGATAATTCGGGCGCGAAAAGAATCAGTTGCATCCTTCCCATCGGCGGATCTACCGGACGTTACGCGGGACTGGGCGATGTGATCACCGCAAATGTGAAAGAAGCAACTCCGGAAGGAAACGTCAAGAAAGGAGATGTCGTCCGGGCAGTAATTGTTCGCGTGCGCAAAGAAACACGCCGCAAAGACGGCTCTTATATCCGTTTTGATGACAATGCGGCGGTCTTGATCAATCCGTCGAACGAGCCGGTCGGTACACGCGTCTTTGGTCCTGTGGCCCGTGAGCTCCGCGATAAACGTTTTATGAAGATTGTTTCGCTGGCTCCGGAGGTGATCTGAAATGAAGATTCACGTGAAGAAAAATGATCAGGTGAAGGTCGTTGCCGGCAAGGATCGCGGCAAACTGGGGAAGGTGTTGCGGTTGCATCGGGAAAAAGGCCGCGCGATCGTGGAAGGAATTAATTTCCACAAAAAGCACACAAAGGCAAATCCGGCTAAAGGAGTTCAAGCTGGAATCACCCAGCAAGAATCGCCGATCCGGCTTTCCAATTTGATGATTATCTGTCCCGAATGTGGAAAGCAAACCCGGGTGAAACATAAATTGCTGGAAGACGGAAGCAAACAAAGGACCTGCGCCAAATGCGGCGGGAGTCTGGATAAATAATACAAAAGGATTTTTATGGCGAAAGAAGGAAAAGAAACAAAGGAAAAGACAAAGAAGGAAAAGGCTGAGGCTGGGCAGCGTTCCAAACAGGAAGAAGCTGTTTCCACAAAGGGGCCCACTCCACGCCTGAAGGAGAAATTCAGGAACGAGATCTTGCCGCTTCTTTTGGAGCGAAAAGACTATTCCAATCCGATGGCCGTTCCACGATTGCAGAAAATCGTGGTCAATATGGGTGTTGGAGAAGCGATACAAAACATCAAGATCATGGACATGGCAACAGACGAGATCGGACGGATCACGGGACAAAAGCCGGTGATTCGCAGAGCCAAGAAGGCGATCTCCTCTTTCAAGCTGCGCGAAGGAATGCCGATCGGATGCAGTGTCACCCTGAGAGGGGACATGATGTATGAATTTCTAGACCGGCTGGTCAGTATCGCACTTCCCCGTGTGCGCGATTTTAAGGGCCTTTCTCCCGATTCGTTTGATGGGCGTGGAAGTTACACCATCGGGTTGAAGGATCAACTCATTTTCCCTGAAGTGGATTATGCCAAAGTCGATAAGATGCGCGGAATGAATATTACATTTGTGACTTCCGCAAAAACGGACGAGGAAGCTCGAACTCTTCTCCTGCACTTTGGCATGCCGTTTCGTAAGAACTAGGAGATTTATGGCAAAGCTTTCGTTGAGGGTCAAGGCCCGGCTCAAACCGAAATTTTCAACTCGGGCATATCATCGTTGTCCGCGTTGCGGACGCGGTCGCGCGTATCTGCGGAAATTTGATCTTTGCAGAATCTGTTTTCGGAACCTGGCGCTGACCGGCGAAATCCCGGGAGTGCTCAAAGCGAGCTGGTAAAAGAATTCACCACGGAGCACACGGAGTTCACGGAGAAAGGGAAAAATTATAGCTCCGTGTTCTCCGTGATCTCCGTGGTGAAATAAAGAGGTATTTATGAGTGTTACGGATCCAATTGCTGATTACCTTGTGCGCGTTCGCAACGCGATTGCGGCCAAGCATGAGACAGTGGAAATTCCTGCCTCAAAAATGAAGCTGGAAATTACCAAAATCTTACTGGAAGAGGGTTTCATACAGAACTTTAAGGTGCAGGAAGATAGCAAACAGGATGTGCTGAAGATATTCCTGAAATACTCGGAGGGACAGCCCGTAATCACTGGTTTGAAACAGATCAGCAAACCGGGACGCCGAGTCTATTCGACCAGGGACACCGTGCCGAAAGTGATCGGTGGTCTGGGCATCTCGATTTTATCTACATCTAGGGGCGTAATGACCGGTCACGATTCCACAAAAACTGGTATTGGCGGCGAAGTTCTTTGCGAGATCTGGTGAGGAATTAACCAAGAAGGCACGAAGGCACAAAGAAGGAAAAGGTAAGGCTTATGTCACGGATAGGAAACAAATTAATTTCACTGCCAACCGGAGTTCAAGTCCAGGTTCAGGATTCCGTTGTGGAAGTGAAAGGACCCAAAGGAACTGTCCGGGTTCCCGTTCATCGCCGGATCCAGGTGGAAATGATCAAAGAAGGAATTGTCTGCAAGAGATCCACGGATGAGAAGTCAGACAAAGCTCTGCATGGCACGATGCGCAGTTTGATTGCAAATGCAGTCAAGGGAGTAACGGACGGATTCAAAAAGGAATTCGAGATCGTAGGGATCGGCTACAGAGCCGCCGTCGACAAAAAGAAAATTGTGTTTACTGTCGGATATTCCCATCCGGTGGAGCTGGAGATCCCGCTTGATCTGCAAATCAATTTTGATGAAAAGAACAAGAATAAATTTGCGCTCAGTGGAGTGGATAAGCATAAGGTCGGTCAGTTCGCCGCTCACATCAGAAATGTGCGTCCTCCGGATCCCTACAAAGGCAAAGGGATCAAGTATGCAGATGAACGTCTCAGGCTGAAAGAAGGAAAGAAAAAGGCCTAGGAGAGAAATTATGCCGAAGATAAAAACAAAGGAAGATGCGCGCCGGAGAAGAAAACAACGAATCCGGAAGCATGTTTTTGGGACGCCCGGCAAACCCAGATTGGCCGTCTTTCGCAGCCTGAATCACATCTATGCTCAGGCGATTGACGATCAGAGCGGGAAGACGATTTTGAGCGCTTCCAGTCTTGAATCGGAAGTAAAAGGGAAATCTAAGAAAACAGGGAATAAGGAAACTGCGAAATTTGTCGGAGAGCTCATCGCTCAAAAATGTAAATTGAAAGGGATAGAAGCGGTTGTATTTGATCGCAGCGGTTATATCTATCACGGCCGCATAAAAGCGCTGGCAGAGGCCGCACGGGCCGCCGGTCTAAAATTTTAGGAGGAATAGTTTGGACGAGAAGCCGCAGGAACTAAGAGACCAGGTGGTCCATATCAATCGTGTTACCAAGGTTGTAAAGGGCGGTAAGAATTTGAATTTCAGTGCCCTCGTGGTCGTTGGAGATGGACGTGGTCGGGTCGGTTATGGTAAAGGAAAAGCAAAGGAAGTGCCGCTTGCCATTGAGAAAGCCACAAAGGATGCAAAGAAGCATATGATTGTGGTTCCGCTCAAAGGGAATACGATTCCACATGAAATTCTCGGCAAGTATGGTGGGGGACTCGTGTTCTTGCGTCCGGCCGCTCCGGGAACCGGAGTCATCGCAGGTGGACCGGTCCGCGCGGTGGTTGAGCTGGCGGGTATCCAGGACATCTTGAGCAAGTCGTTGCGTTCCTCCAATCCCTATAACGTGGTGAAAGCCACATTTAATGGTTTGAGCAGATTGAAATCCCCGGAAAAGGTGGCCATGATTCGCGGAAAGGAATTCATAAAATAGGTTATGGAAAATAAAAAAGGCACAGTCATAAAAAAAGAAACAAAGCTGCGGATTCGTCAAGTTCGCAGCATCATTGGCGGCACGGATAAACAAAAGGCCGTGCTCCAGAGTTTGGGGTTGCGGCGAATGCATCAGGAAGTTGTACATCCTGCGAACCCTGCGATTCGCGGAATGATCAACAAGATCCCGCACCTGCTGAAGGTGGTGGAGGAATAAGTATGGAACTTCATCGTTTGACGCCGGCCAGAGGCGCGACACATAGAAAAAAAAGAGTCGGCCGCGGTCCCGGTTCCGGGCACGGCAAGACTGCCTGTCGAGGAAGCAAGGGACAGCGCTCGCGCGCGGGACATTCCCTGAAGCGGGGATTTGAAGGCGGCCAGATGCCGTTGCATCGCCGGATTCCCAAACGCGGATTTCATAACGCGTTCCGGCGTGAGTTTGCGGCAATCAATGTTTCGCAATTGAACGGATTTCCTGCCGGATCCACAGTTACTCCTGAAGAACTGGTACGCCAGGGAATGATCAAGAGAAGCGTCCACGGCGTGAAAATTCTCGCGGAAGGCGAATTGAAGACAAAGCTCGTGGTTCAAGCTCATAAGTTTAGTGCCGGTGCAGCAAAGAAGATTGAGGCTGCCGGCGGCAAAGCGGAGGTTATTGGTGGCACTGGTAGGTGATAGTGTAAAGAACATGATGAGCATTCCGGATCTCCGGAAGCGCATCTTCTATACACTGGTTCTTCTTGCTGTTTATCGAATTGGAGCAGTGATTCCGACGCCCGGAGTAAACGCTGCTGCGATGGAGGAATTTTTCCGCCAGACGCAGGGGACGGTGCTCGGCTTTCTGGATTTGTTTTCCGGTCGCGCGATGAGAAGGTTCTCGATCTTTTCACTCGGAATCATGCCTTACATCAGCGCTTCGATTATTCTCCAACTTTTGACCGTTGTGTGGCCCTATCTGGAAAAGCTTTCGAAAGAAGGAGAACTGGGACGCCGTAAAATCACACAATATACGCGGTATCTGACTGTCGTGCTCGCGCTCATACAGTCGTTTGGGATTTCTTTGACACTGGAAAATATGCAGCCTGTCGGCGGATTGCGAATCGTGGATCATGGCGGCATGTCGTTTCGACTGATCACGATGTTGACGTTGACGACCGGGACCGCCTTTCTGATGTGGCTCGGCGAACAAATTACCGAGCGCGGAATCGGAAACGGAATCTCTTTGATCATCTTTGCAGGAATCGTTGTTGCTTTACCGAATGCGATTATTCAGATTTTTGTGAACTTGCAGACAGGAACGATGGGGCTTCTGACACTGATTTTTCTGATGATATTGATGGTTGCTGTGGTGGGAGTGATTATCTGGGTGGAACGCGCGCAGCGTCGAATCCCGATTCAGTATCCAAAACGAGTGATGGGCCGCCGCGTGGTTGGCGGCACTACCAACCATCTCCCGTTGCGAGTGAATACAGGGGGTGTTATTCCTGTGATCTTTGCATCTTCGCTGCTGGCATTTCCACAAACGCTTGCGTACTTCAGCAAGAGTCCCTGGATGACGAGCATTGTGCAGCAGCTCTCCTATGGGATGCCGCTTTACAACCTCCTGTATATTTCGATGATCATCTTTTTTTGTTATTTCTATACCGCAATTGTTTTCAATCCGACGAATGTGGCAGATGAGATCAAGAAACATGGCGGTTTTGTTCCGGGGATCCGGCCGGGAAAACGCACTGCAGATTTTATTGAGCGAATTCTAACCCGGATTACTCTCGTGGGCGCCGTTTATCTCGCATTGGTCGCGATTCTACCCGAATTTTTGACCCAGGGATTTAAAGTTGAACCGATTCCCTGGATCGGACCAAAACTGAACGATATGCTCCCGCCATGGGTGACCCGCGGGATGAACGTTCCTTTTTATTTCGGCGGTACTTCACTGCTGATCGTAGTCGGTGTCGGCATGGATACGTTGCAGCAAGTCGAGAGTCAGTTGATCATGCGCCACTACGAAGGTTTTGTGAAGAAAGGAAGAATTCGAGGCCGTCGCGGCTGAAGTGTCTGAAATCTTTGAAAATATGAACCGGATTCCAGTCATCATTTTTCTGGGAGTTCCAGGAGCTGGAAAAGGGACTCAGGCTTTGCATCTCTCGAACGCAAAGCAGATCCCAAGGATTTCCACAGGTGATATGTTGCGGCAGGCCGTACAGGATGATTCGGAGCTTGGCAGAAAGGTGCAAGCGATCATGAAAGAAGGCCGTTTAGTGGATGATGAAACGATGTTGAAACTGATAGAAGACCGGATTTCCAGACCGGATTGTAAGAACGGATTTATTCTGGATGGATATCCCCGGAATATGCAGCAAGCAGCGGCTTTTGAGCGTATTCTGCGACCGAATATGGATGTTCGTGTAATCAAAATCGAGGTTGCGGAAGAAGACCTCGTGAAACGGATCGCCGGACGCAGGACCTGTCCGAAATGCGAGCGAATTTACAATATTTATTTTCATCCGGCTGGAAAAGATGAGATCTGCGACGCGGATCAGACGCCGTTGTTTCGAAGAGAGGATGATCACGAAGAAGTTGTGCGGCGAAGAATCGAAACGTATCAAAGGGAAACCAGACCGTTGATCAATTATTACGGTAACAAAGGGTTGTTGCATCTGGTAAACGGAAGCCGGAAGGCAAACGTCGTAACCGCTGAAATCCAGCGGGCTGTGGGTTTGAACTAATATGGTGCATTTAAAGACGGAGCAGGAAATCTCAAAGATCCGCAAGGCAAGCCAGATTGTTGCCCGGACTTTGCAGATTCTTGGAGAACATGTCCAGGAAGGAATTACTACAAAGGAGCTGGACAAGATCGCGGAAAGCGAGATCCGGAAAGAAGGCGGGATTCCGGCCTTCAAAGGATACAGAGGTTTTCCTGCGACGCTATGCGTTTCTGTCAATGAAGAAATTATTCACGGGATCCCCTCCGTTAAAAAATTGAAAAAAGGGGATATTGTTGGATTGGATCTTGGTGCGATCTGGCAAGGATTCTACGGCGATGCTGCGCGGACCGTGGCCGTCGGCGAGATATCAGATGAAGCGAGAAAACTAACACAGGTGACCGAAGAATCGTTGTGGATCGGGATCAAACAAGCCCGCGCCGGGAATCGCGTGGGCGATATCGGCTATGCCGTACAACAGCATGTGGAAGCGAACGGCTATTCGGTTGTGCGGGAGTTTGTCGGACACGGAATCGGTCGCAGCCTGCATGAAGATCCGCAGGTGCCGAATTACGGAAAACAGGGACATGGTCATCGGTTGAAACCGGGTCTCGTTCTGGCCATTGAGCCAATGGTATGTATGGGAAGTAATGAAGTGAGGATGTTGGAAGATAACTGGACAGCAGTTACAAAGGATGGATCGCTTTCAGCTCATTTTGAGCATTCGATCGCAATCACGAACAACGGTCCGGTGATTCTATCCGCCCTGGATTGATTTTTGTAATGCCAAAAGAAGAAGCAATTGAAGTAACCGGAACAGTCACGGAAACACTGCCCAATGCGATGTTTCGCGTTCGGCTGGACGGAAAGGATCATATCGTGCTCGCGCATATCTCGGGAAAGATGCGGAAAAATTTTATCCGGATTCTTCCGGGAGACAAGGTCAAAGTGGAATTGACTCCCTATGATCTGACGCGCGGCAGGATTACGTACCGGTTTAAGTGAGAGAAATATGAAGGTTCGAGCATCAGTGAAGCGGATGTGCGATAAGTGCAAAATTATCATCCGGCGTGGAAGAATCCGGGTGATCTGTGAAAACCCCAAGCACAAACAGCGACAGGGATGAAAGAATTTACCACGGAGGCACAGAGACACGGAGTTATAAATTTTCCTTTTTCTCCGTGCCTCTGTGTCTCTGTGGTAATCCCAAGGAGGAATGTATGGCGCGTATTGCGGGAATTGATTTGCCGCCGAACAAACGGATTGAGATCGGTTTGACCTATATCTATGGGATTGGGCGGATGCGGTCCCAGGAAATTCTGAAAAAAGCTCATGTCGATCAGGCCACCAAAATCAAGGAATTGACCGAGGAACAGGTGAGTTCTATCCGGAAAATCCTGGATCAGGAAGGTAGAGTCGAAGGCGATCTTAAAAAAGAAGTGAATATGAATATCAAGCGGCTGATGGATATCGGTTGCTATCGCGGGATGAGACATCGCCGCGGGTTACCGGTACGCGGACAACGCACGCATACGAACGCCCGTACCAGAAAAGGACCGCGCGGAAAGATGGTCACCATGAAGAAGCCGAAAGCGGCGGCTGCTCCGGCAGCGCCTGCCGCTCCGAAAGCGTAGAGGTAGCGTATTATGACAAGTTCTCCAAAGAAAAGTTCCAAAAAGAAAGATCTGAAAGTCCCGATGGGAATCGTTCACATCCAGGCAACTTTCAATAACGCAATTATTACGATCACTGATTTGCAGGGAAATGTGGTCAGCTGGGCCTCTGCGGGCACTCTGGGGTTTAAAGGTTCCCGAAAAGGAACTCCATTCGGAGCCCAACAAGCAGCAGTCAAATGCGGACAGGAAGCGATCAAACATGGATTGAAACGCGTTTATGTTCGGGTCAAAGGACCGGGCGCCGGCCGTGAATCGGCTATCCGCGCTTTGCAGTCGATCGGAATTGAAATTAAGTCTATCAAGGATGTGACGCCGATACCTCACAACGGTTGCCGTCCACCCAAACGGAGAAGAGTGTAATGGCTAGATATATTGGGCCAGTTTGTCGACGCTGCCGAAGGGAGGGAGTAAAACTCTTCTTAAAAGGCGAAAAATGCTTTACCAAATGCATTATCGAGAAGAGACCCACCATTCCGGGTCAACACGGTAGGAACCGCAGGGCAAAATTGCTCGGATTCGGTTTGCAGTTGCGTGAAAAACAAAAGGTAAAACGAATGTACGGACTCTTTGAAAAACAGTTCCGTCTAACATTCGAGAGAGCCGAGAAAGGGAAGGGTATCACCGGCGAGGCTTTGCTGGTGCTTCTGGAACGACGCCTAGACAACATTCTGTATCGTCTGGGTCTTGCATCTTCCAGAGCGCAGGCAAGACAGTTCATCCAACATGGTCATGTTCGTGTGAACTCGCAGAAAGTTACGATCCCTTCGTATTCCGTTTCTACCGGAGACGTAATCGGACTGAAAGAACACTTGATGGAAAACGTGCATGTCGTGCAAGCGGTGAGTGTCAGTCGTAGCCGTGGCGTTCCGCCATGGTTGGAGCTTGATCCCGAAAAACCGCAGGGGAAAGTCGTAGCTCTTCCAACAAGAGCGGATCTGACGATGCCGATACAGGAGAATCTGATCGTCGAGCTCTATTCAAAGTAATTTTTGCAGGCAAGACCTGCACCACTGGAACGAAACAGCATCGGGGCGTGTACCACCCTGCTGCAGAGGTTCCAAGATTGAGGAGGAATTCCGAGAATGGTATTAGAAGGTTTTCAAAAACCGGCTCGTTTAAATATCAATAAAGAAACATTAACCGGGACGTACGGCCTTTTTTACGCGCAGCCGTTTGAAAAGGGCTTTGGGATTACTGTAGGGAACGCCCTGCGTCGAGTCCTGATTTCGTCCATTGAAGGAGCAGCCGTCACGGCTGTAAAAATCGCAGGAGTGCTGCATGAATTCTCCACGATTCCAGGAGTGATAGAGGATGTCACCGACATCATTCTGAATCTGAAGCAGATTCCGATTCAGTTGATGGCGGATCATCAGAAGATTATTTCCATCACAGCAACCGAAATCGGTACTGTGACCGCGGGGATGGTCAAACATGATGCGGACATCAAGATTCTGAACCCTGATCTCCACATCGCGACAATTGGAGATCGAGGTAAACTAGAAATGGAGATGGTTGTGCAGAGAGGGCGCGGTTATGTGGCCGCGGAAAGAAATGTACAAAAGGATCTCGGGATCGGATATATTCCCCTCGATTCAGTGCATTCTCCCGTATTGAAAGTGAAATATCATGTCGAACCGGCGCGTGTCGGACAATCCAGCCAGTATGAGAAGTTGACGTTGGAAATCTGGACGAACGGCACGATATCTCCGGTAGATGCGTTGTCCAATGCGGCTGAAATTCTTTCGGACCATCTGGATATTTTCATCGAGCTGGATGAGGTAAGATCCTTGCCGGCTGCGGACGATGCCGCGAGAAAAGGTGGAAAAGTGACAGCGTCTTCGAAGGATGCGCTGGACAAAAGCATCGAAGAGTTGGAACTTGGCGTTCGCGCATACAACTGTCTGAAGAACGCGAACATCTACACGTTAAAGGATCTTGTGACAAAGACAGAATCGGACTTGCTGAAGACAAAACACTTTGGCCGCAAGTCGTTGCAACAGGTCAAACATGTTCTGGACAGCATGGGGTTGTCCCTGGGAATGGAAGTATAGGAGTTTGTTATGCGCCATCGAAACAGGCGAGGAAAACTCGGTAAGAAAACCGCACACCGGCTGATGATGCTGCGGAACATGGCTACATCTTTGTTTGACAAAGAGCGAATCATGACCACACTTCCGAAAGCCAAACAACTGCGGCCTTTTGCTGAGAAACTAATCACGCTTGCCCGGAAACAAAATCTGGCTGCCCGCCGTCAGACACTGGAATATATCACTGACAAGGATGTGGTGAAAAAGCTGTTTGACGTCATTGCCAAACGCTACGCAGAAGACAAAGGCGGTTACACTCGGATCGTTGCTTATCGCAACCGCTGGGGCGATGGCGCCCAACTCGCCTTTCTAGAGCTGAAAGGTGCTGTGCTTCCTGAAAAAGAAGAGAAACCCGGCAAAAAGAAGAAAACTGAAGCCGCTCCTGAAAAGGAAGAGACTTCAAAGAAAAAGAAAAGCGCAGCCAAACCGAAAGCTGAAGCCGCCGGATAGCTCTCCAATGAACTGTCCGTATTGCGGCTCCAAACAAAATCGTGTGATCGACTCCCGTGAATCCAAAAGAGGGGAGTCGATCCGGCGCCGGCGGGAGTGCGAGGATTGCAAGAAGCGATTCACCAGCTATGAGCGCGTGGAAGAAATCCTTTTTATGGTGGTCAAGAAAGACGGACGACGCGAGAGGTATGATCGCGGCAAGATCCTCGGCGGACTGCTGAAGGCCGCCGAAAAACGTCCCATCCCGATTACCGAATTGGAAACA
>CAZDDB010000044.1:0-16873 GCA_964504105.1 uncultured Acidobacteriota bacterium | reverse complement strand
CTAATCCGAACCGCCGGTCCAGAACGAAGCTCCCCACAAAAGCTGCCGTGCTGTAACCCCGTCTGCTGAGCACTTCGGCGAGTGTTTCGTACGAATCCGTCAGACGAAATCTGCCGTTGTCTCGCACGCCATTGGATGAAGGATACAGCGCTGTGAGAATGCTTGCGTGCGAAGGCAAGGTAAGAGGGACTGCTGAACGGGTTCGAATAAAATTGACTCCACGTTTTGCCAGGGAATCGAGTGTTGGTGTCTGAACCTTTGTGGAACCGTTACAGCTCAGATAGTCTGCGCGCAGCGTATCAATTGTGATCAGCAGGATACTTCTTTGCTGCGCGCCGGCAAATTCCGGAATGGCTACAACAATGAGGAGAAGCATGGTGCGCCAGAGCGGCGCGAGTCTCGTCATTTGTTCCATCTTATCTTACGCTGGTTCTGTGTCCAAATTTGAATTCATGACCCGTTATCTGTACAATTAGAGGAACAGAATAAAATTATGACAAAAGATATTTCGATCACTGTGGCGAGGCACGAGCTCACTTCACTTCCGAAGCGTTTGACTGAACAAGAAGGGGCTGTGGCAATTACGCGCAGAGGCAAACCTGTTCTGGCGATCATGCCATGGGAACTCTATGAATCACTCGTAGAGACACTGGAGATCATGGCTGACCAGGATCTAATGGCTGTGTTGCGACAAGGGATCAAAGAGATTGAACAACGAAAGGGTCTTCCCTGGTCCAAGGCCAGAAAACGCCTTCGCCTCGGTCTTTTGCCCCCAAAATAAGCGCATCTGGGTCAACACCGCGAAGAACCGTCAAAAACAGTCAAGGTCACGGTCGTTGAGCCCCAATCGGGGCCATCCTCGAAGGACTCAACGGACTCGCAATTCTCCAAAATCGATCTGACCATACTTTTCTGCACTCCGGTTCCTTTTCCGTGAATGATGCGGATGGAACGAAACCCCTTCAGCCGGCATTGAAATAGATACTCCTCCACAACAGCTTTTGCGTCTCGGGGTGCAAATGCATGCAAGTCCAGCGTGTCAGTGATCTGAATCTCTTTCATCAGCTTCCAATCTATGAATGGCTTCGAGAGCCGGCCTGCGCTGTTGCGCGAGAAGTTCAGAAGTTCAAGATGGCGCCCCTTCAACTCTTCAACTTTGAACCTTTGAACCCTATCCCTTTTACGACATATCTGCGGAATAGTTTACCGAATTTGGTAAACGCCACGAGACCCCGTTTGTCGAGGAACAATCTCAGGATCTCAATCGCAAACCAGACGAAGTAGATATACGTGATCTCGAGCCGCCAGTGAGGGCGGACAAACTGGGCAAACCAGAGAACAAAGAGGCCGAGCGCCTCCATCCAACCGAAACTCATATTCATCAGCATCATGAACGAGACAAACGCCTGAGCCAGGGTCAGAAGGATCTCTTCCTTCTGATGCGCATCGAAATGGATTACGCTGGGTCCGCCCAGGCCGTAGCTGTAAACCATCGGGATCATGGCAATCAAAACCGTCCATTGATTGATATTGGAAGAGACCATGTTCATGAGCGCCATGGGGGCTTTTTTCGTTTGTCTTGCCCAGTGAAATGCGGTGACTTTTTCAGGAAATTCCGAAAGAAATGGCGATACCCACTGCACAAAAACAAACTGACTTACTCCCATCGATACTGCGACGGCGAGCATACTTTCCAGAAATGGATGCGCCACAAAATACAGGATCAAACCGCCGGCAACAAATAATCCGACGATGATCGCGTTGCGTACAGGTATGGAAAAGCTGAGGATCTTTTTCGGGATCGCCTCCAGATCCTTCATTTCCTCCTCATCCCTTGAGGGCACTTTTCGCAATACGTAAAGGTACGCGGTGTATAGAAGGATCAGGACAACGCTATCGTAGAGACTGAGTGTGCCTTTCAGATAGATCCAGACGAAGTAGACAATACATGCAAACAAACCGGTGACTTCTACACAATGTTCTTCTTCAAGCTGAATTTCTCGAAGCGGCTTTTTTTTCTTCCTGCGATGGAAGAAGGCTGCCGTCGCAAAGATCATCGGCCAGCCGAGACCCGTAAGGAGCCGGAGCGAGCCGGTGAAATTGGCGGTCACCAGATGGATCTTCGAGGGATCTTTCGAGGCTTCCAGCGCAATTACGGCTTCTACCGCAAACTCCGGCAGAGTTTGTAACCAGGCAAGGATTGCGAGCGCCAGCCCCTGGGAAATCAGGAACTGAGCGGCCTCCGCGGCCCAGGCAATCAGCATGGCGGAAGCAAGAACGGAAGGAAATGTCCAGAGCGCCGATGTCCAGGCGGCTCCCGTTTTCAGCGCGGCTGCCGCAAGCGCAAAAACTTTCTTCATCCCTTCGTGCTCTTCGTGATCTTCGTGGTTAAAAACGGATTACAAGAGTGGAATGATCTCCGTTTGTTCCGGTGAAGTGATCACCGGTCCGTTTTCACCGATGTAGACATCCACTTCACTTCGGATACCGAACTCCGGCAAATAGATTCCGGGTTCAATCGAGAATCCGGTGTGCGGAATCAGTTTCCGCCGGTCGCGTGTTTCCAGGTTATCCAGATGGGCGCCGTTTCCATGGACTTCGCGTCCGATGTTGTGGCCCGTCCGGTGCCAGTAATAATCCTCATATCCTGCCTTCCGGATCACAGTGCGCGCCGCCTCGTCCGCTTCCCAGCCGTAGGTGCTCTGGCCCTCGCGGAAGTTGCGCGCAATGAGGTCAAACGCAGCTCTCTGGGCTTGTTTCACAATGTGAAACACAGTTTCATATTTTTGAGGTACCGTACCGCTACCCGCGTAGCCCATCCAGGTGATGTCTCCGTAGATGGAGTTCGGTTCTTTGAGCTTTCCCCAGATGTCGATGAGAATCAGATCTCCTTTCCGAACCATTGCGCTTCCGTCTTTTGCCGGCAAATAATGCGGATTGGAAGCGTTGGCATTGACCGCAACGATCGCCGGATGGTCGGCGAACAGGTTCTTTGTATCAAACAGCTCCCACATGTACTGTTGGACATCATATTCGGTGATCGGTTTTCCCTCTTTCAGATGATCCGCTACGAAACGGAATCCCGCGTCTTTCACTTCATCGACGCGTTTTGCCGCCTCGAAATGAGATGCTGTCTGTTGCGCGTCCCACCGGGCCTCGAACAGCTGAACCAGGTCCCCGGAAGATACGATCTGTACTCCCATCCCGCGGATCAGATCCACGGTGCCGGCATCGACTTTGGACACGTAGGGAATGTCGTTTTCAGGCGAGTATTCCATCGCTACCTTCCGGCATCCTTTCAAAGCCGTCCGCAGCGCGTTATGTAGATCGGACCAGCTTCGAAATACCGTCTTGCTTCCCGGAAGGTGGTCGAGTGTGCCCTGCTCGATGGCATGGACAATGCGTGCAGGATCTCCGTTCGATGGGATCAAGTAGTACCAGCGCCGCGTACAGATCGTGTCCTCACTCAGCCCCGCGATATTACGGGCAATCGGATTGCTGCCATGAAAATCGTACAGCAGCCACCCGTCGATCTGTTCTGCTTGCAATTCTTTTTGTATCTCTTTGTAATCAGCCATAATTCTTAGATATGAACCACCGAGGCACAGAGGCACGGAGGATTTAGAAAAGAATATCTGATATCTCCGTGTCTCTGTGCCTCCGTGGTTACTCCTGTTTTAGTTCTCGCGACATCAGTTCCAGGATTCCGGTTCGCGGATCCTGTCCCTGGTACAGCACTTTATATACCTGTTCCGTAATCGGCATGTCCACCTGGACTTTCCGGGCCAATGAATAAATCGCTTCGGTAGTGCGGACCCCTTCGGCGACCATCCGCATTTGCGCACTGATTTCCGCGATGGTTTTGCCTTGCCCCAGCTGGACACCCACCTGACGGTTCCGGCTCAGATGTCCGGTGCAGGTAAGCACCAGATCGCCCAATCCGGCAAGACCGGACAGCGTGGAAGGCTGCGCGCCCATCCGCACCGCCAGCCGGTTTAGCTCTGCCAGTCCGCGGGTGATCAAACCGGAAAGTGTATTGTAGCCGTAGCCAAGCCCGCTGACAACGCCTGCAGCAATCGCAATGATGTTTTTGATACTTGCGCCCAGCTCCAATCCCAGAACGTCCGAATTGTAATAGAGACGAAAATAGCGTGAGCTGAAATGATTCTGAATCTGTTTTCCGGTTTCAGGATCATGGCTTCCGATCACTACGGCAGTGGGATGCTTCTGCGCCACCTCTTTTGCAAAACTGGGACCGGAAAGAACCGAATACAGAAAACGGTCGCCCGACAGTTCTGCGACAATTTCTGAGATGCGTTTGCTGCTTCCTGCTTCCATTCCCTTGATCGCGCTGATCAGGATCGCCCGATCGCGCAGATGAGGGAGGAAGCTTTCAAATGTCTTTCTAAAATGAAGAGATGGAACAACAAACAATGTGTAATCGCTATCCGCCACGCGCGAAGGATCCTGTGTAATTTCCACTTGATCCGGGAGCGGAAACCCCGGCAGATAAATTCCGTTTACGCGTTGTTGCTGCAGTTGCTGAAACGTGTCCTGGCTGTGCACCCAGAGCCTTACACGGTGTCCGCATTCAGCCGCGTGAATCGCCAGCGCTGTTCCCCAGCTCCCTGCGCCCACCACCGTTGTTGTTGTTTGTGCCATTGATTTCATTTAACCGCAAAGACCGCAAAGATCACAAAGGGCAGGAAAAAATTGCTTTCCTCCGCGGTCTTTGCGGTCTTTGCGGTTCACTTCTTCCCTCCGAGTTTGCGTTCGGTGCCAAGGAACAGTCTAACAATGTTTGCATGATGGCGCGCGATGATCAACGTTGCGGAGACGGCTGCCCACAATACGGTTCCTTTCTCAGCTCCGTAAAGCCACGCAAACAATGGAAACGAAGCGGCAGCCAGAATGGAGCCAAGGGAGACGATGCGGAAGACAAACAGAAGCACACCGAACAGGCCGATGGAAGACAGCATGGCCAACGGCACAAGTGCTCCGAATGCGCCTCCGCCGGTTGCCACACTCTTGCCGCCGCGAAAACCAAGAAATACGGGGAAACTGTGTCCCAGCATTGCGAGAAATCCACAGATAGCCATCTGCGTCGAATCTCCGCCCAATGCGTGTGCGAGCCACACGCAGCCCGCCCCTTTGAGCACATCCAGAAGCAGAGCGGTGATGCCTGGAAGTTTTCCCGTGCTGCGCATCACGTTTGTCGCGCCAACATTTCCGCTTCCCATTCCACGAATATCTTTTCCCGAAACCAGACGCGCAATGACGTAAGAAAACGGAATCGAACCGATCAAATACGAGAGAATTGCCGAAAGAATCATGTGAGGGGAACTGTTTCGAGAATTTGATACTGAGCGCCTTGAGGCTTTAACATGCTTTCATACAACGAAAAGTGAGCAGCCGCAAATTCGCACAGCATGATTTCCTTTCGTTTTTCCGCCTCGCGAATCAGGGCGGGCGGACTTTGTGAATTGGGAAACCGCGCAAGCGTCAGGTGGGGATGAAAAGGCCGCTTTTCCTTTTGAAATCCGAACTCGGTCATCGACAAGTCGATCCTTTGCTGTAGCGGTATCGCCCCCGGCGCATCCACGCCGGCCCAGAACACATTCGGTCTTTTCAGGTTCGGAAAGAAACCGCAGCCTCCAATTCGGACGGAAAACGCGGGCTCAGAAATGGCACGCAGAGCGGAAATGATCGCGGCAATTCTCTCTTCCTGCACATTTCCCATAAATTTGAGTGTCAGATGGATGCCTTCTACCCGTACCCATTTCGCATCGGCCGCAAAGGACTTCATCTTGTACTGGAAATCCGACAGTTTCTTTTGCACTTCCGGCGGGAGTCCGATCGCGACAAAGAGACGCTTCATTCCAACAGTTTTAATCGCAGAAGGTTGAGCGCCGCCTGACTGGAAGAAAACCGCACACGGCTGCGATTCCCTGGAAAGCTGTACTGTTTTACGGCTGTTTCCTTGCTGTCTGCCAATCCCACAAATACGGTGCCAACCGGCTTTTCGGCAGAACCCCCTTCCGGACCTGCGACTCCGGTGATGGAAATTCCGTAATCCACGCCAGTACGTGTGCGAATCCCTTCCGCCATCGCTCGCGCTACCGGTTCACTTACCGCGCCGTTCGCTTCGATGAGCTCGCCCGGAACACCCAGCAGCTCTGTTTTTGCCCGGTTGCTGTAAACAACAACACCGCGCTCGAAATAAGTGGAACTCCCGGATATTTCGGTAAAACGTTGCGCCAATAATCCACCCGTGCATGATTCCGCGACGGCCACTTTCTTTTGTGCTTCCTTCATGAGCCGGCCCACCACCTGTTCCAGCGTGATCAGATCTTCCGCGTAGATTTTGTTCCCCATGATCGCGCGGACTTCAGCGCACGCGCTGACAAGTTCGGTTGCAGCCGAATCCGGCGCCAGCAAATGCACTTCGATTTCGGAAGGAGAAGCGAGAATTGTGTACTGCACTTCTTTCAGACTGCTGCTGACCGGCTGTAGCATTTCATCCACCTGTGATTCCGGGAGCATCGCGATGCGGAAGATCTTTCGTTGAAACGGCTGTTCTGATCTGAGCAACCGAAGACTTGAACGCTCCCACATCGGTTCCAGCTCAAACGGGGGACCGGGCAGCAGAAAGATTTGTTTGCCCCGGGCTTCCAGAAAAAGTCCGGGTGCCGTGCCGTTGTGATTGGGGAGGACTGTTGCGCCTTCGGGAACCATCGCCTGTTTGCGGTTGATTTCCGGCATCTTCATGCCGCGCTTTGCAAATCGCGCTTCGATCCATTCCAGAATTTCCGGGTTGAATCGCAGCGGGATTTCCAGAAACGCAACGAGCGCTTCCCGCGTGAGATCATCCACAGTTGGTCCCAAACCGCCGGAACAGAGGATCACATCCGCGCGCGCAAACGCGATCCGGAACGCATCGACAAGATGTTCGTGATCGTCTCCCACAATGCTTTTGGCGATGACGCGGATCCCGCGCTCTTCCAATGTACGTGTCAGATACAGCGAGTTTGTGTCCGTACGAAACGGCGTCAGCAGCTCCGACCCGATCGCAATAATTTCAGCGGTAATCACGCAACAAACCTCATCTGTACGCCCCTGGAAATGTATTCTTGTTGTGAATCATGATGATCATTCATCACTAGAATGATATCCCAATTCAAAACAGGGCGTAACGATTCTTCCTGTTTCCCGGGAGAATCACAATTAGAATCCTTGTCTCTTCCCACCTTTGCGTTAAAATCGAAGGAATGCAAGAAGAGGGAATGTTTGAAGCAGTTGACAATTCCCTGAACACAAAACGGACAGAAGCCGCACGAGCTGTTTCGTTCTGGGAAGCGTTTCGTTTCTGGGTGAAACTTGGTTTCATCAGCTTTGGCGGACCGGCGGGTCAAATTGCGATCATGCACACCGAGCTGGTGGAAAAGAAGCGTTGGATCAGTGAATCGCGCTTCCTGCATGCCCTGAACTACTGCATGCTTCTTCCGGGTCCGGAGGCTCAGCAGCTTGCCATCTATGTAGGTTGGCTGTTGCACCGAACCGTTGGTGGAATAGTGGCCGGCGCATTTTTTGTTATCCCTTCCGTCTTTGTAATGTGGACGCTCAGTTACGTCTATGCTTCGTATGGCAAAATATTTTGGATCGCATCAGTGTTTTACGGCTTGAAGGGTGCGGTGATTGCGATCGTTGCTGCAGCAGTCCTGCGTATCGGACGCAAGGCTCTGAAGAACGAAGTGATGTGGTGCCTGGCAGCATGTGCCTTTGTTGCAATCTTTTTTTTCAACGTGCCGTTTCCTTTCATTATTCTAACGGCCGGAATCATCGGTCTCGTCGGGGGGAAATTCCTTCCTGGGAAATTCCTGTTGATCGGCAGGCACGAGTCGAAAGAAGGTAAAGAGCGAACCGTGATCGATGACCACTCTGAGGTTCTTGAGCATACCAGACCATCATTGCTTCGGGCGGTCAAAGTCGTTGCCGTTTGTTTATTTCTGTGGTGGGTTCCTGTCCTGTTGTTCGGAGTTTGGCAGGGATGGGATCACACGGTTTTCCGCGAAGGAATCTTTTTCAGCAAAGCGGCCATGGTAACTTTTGGAGGCGCATATGCCGTACTTCCGTACGTTGCTCAGCAGGCGGCCGAAACATATCATTGGCTGCAACCCGTCCAGATGATGGATGGTCTCGGACTGGCGGAAACTACACCCGGTCCACTCATCATGGTCGTTCAGTTTGTTGGTTTTCTGGGAGCGTGGAACCAGCCCGGAGAATTGCCTCGTCTCACTGCGGCTACCCTGGGCGCATTGATGACGACGTGGGTTACCTTCGTTCCTTGCTTCTTATGGATCTTCCTGGGCGCGCCGCATATTGAACAAATGCGAGGAAATGTGAAGCTGACTTCTTCACTTTCAGCGATTACGGCGGCAGTTGTGGGCGTGGTGCTTAACCTTGCAGTCTGGTTTGGCATCCATGCTCTGTTCCCGGACTCGACCGGCGTGAATTGGTTTCTGCTTGTGCTGAGTGTTGCAAGCTTCATAGGAATGACTCGATGGAAGTGGGATATCATCCCTGTGGTGATGGCTTGTGGACTCCTCGGACTGCTTTACAAAATGATGATTGGATAAAGGGTTTCGACTTTCCGGTATTCGAGGCCGGCAACAGCGCTCTTACAGGTATCTTTCTACGAGGAAGACGGTGAGTTGGAGGAACAGGTTGGCATAGATGCCGGCAAAGATGTCGTCGAGCATGATCCCCCAGCCGCCTGGCAGTTCTTCTGCGCGACGGGCGGGAAAGGGCTTGAGGATGTCGAATGCTCGGAACAAGAGGAACCCCGCCGGCAGATAGATCCAGGAGAACGGGATCAAGAACAGTGTGATCAACTGTCCGGCCACTTCATCGATTACCACAAATGATGGATCGACAATTTTGCTGTCTGCTTCTACTCTATTCGCAGCCCAGACACCGATGGCGCAGATCAGAGTCACACCCAGAACATAGAGCCGCCACTGATTCAAGGAGATCAGAGCAAAGTACAGGGTGAATGCGGCAAGCGAGCCAAACGTACCGGGGATGACGGGGATAAAACCGACATAAAAGTACGAAGCGATCAGAGTGGCTGCCCGCGAAGAGATGCTGGTTCCGAGACGGACGGGGGATGGCATCATGGCAAAATCGAGGCCGCGCGCGCAATTTCCAGGAAGAAGCCCGGAGCCAGACCAAGTGAAACCGTGCCCCACACAGTGAGGACCAGTGTCACGATGAAGGGCAGGGATAGCTGGGATGCTGTGACCGTCGCCCCTTCTTTTTCCGGTGTGAACATCGCGATCACAACGCGCAGATAGTAAGTAAAGGACACCGCACTGTTGACTACCGCCAGCACAACAAGCCAGACATTACCGGCTTGCAGCACCGCGCGGAACAGATAGAACTTTGCAAAAAAGCCCGCTGTGGGGGGAAGTCCCCCAAGAGACAGCAGGAACAATGTCAGGCAAACGGCAAGGATCGGCCGGCTATATGCGAGACCCTGGTACTGGGCAATATTCAGGATGCCCCGGTTCCGCTCCAGATACGCCACCAGGGTGAACGCGCCCATGTTCATGAAGACGTAGGCGGCGAAATAGTACAGGATGCTTTGCTGCGCCAGTTCGGGGCCGGCAAGCAATCCGGTCAACATGTACCCCGCATGGGCGATGCTCGAATACGCCAGAAGCCTCTTCAAGTTGTCCTGCCAGATCGCGGTCAAGTTTCCCCAGAACATCGTGACTACCGCCAGGATCCAGATCAGTGGGGCCCAAAATGTGTAGACCGAAGGCAACGCAACAACAAACACGCGAAGCAAACTTGCAAGCGCTGCAGCTTTTACTGTTGCCGCCATAAACGCAGTCACAGGAGTGGGCGCGCCTTCATATACATCGGGTGTCCACATGTGAAATGGAGCAAGCGAAATCTTGAATGCGTATCCTATCAGCAAGAAAATGACTCCCAGCAAAAGAAACGTCTGCCCTTCAAAATTCGGAGTAGTGATTGATTTCGCGATCACATTGAGCTGCAAGCTTCCTGCCGCGCCATAAAGGAAAGCGGCGCCATACAAGAAGAAGGTGGACGCAAAGGAGCCAAGCAGAAAATACTTCATTCCGCTTTCCGCGGAAAGAGGGTCCCCTTTTGCAAAGGCAGCCAGAACATAAACCGACAGGGACAAAATTTCCAACCCGATAAAGATGACCAGAAAGTGCGTTCCGCTCAGCAGCAAGATCATTCCAACAAGTGTGAGCAACACCAGACAATGGAACTGTGAAGTCGACAGCGGACTTCCATCCGACAGAAGCAGCGTGATCAGCCCTGCAAGACAGAAAAGGAAAATGGCCACAAGGCTGAACGAATCGAGCACAATCATGCCGTCGAATGCCGACCCCTGTTTGTCCCAGAGGAACAGCGAGGCGAGCATCGTGGTCACCAAAATCAGCAGCGAGAAGCGGTAGGTTGCGCGCGTCGAATCTCGCAAAAAAGCATCCAGCAATATAACGATCACACTGGCTGTAAACACAATCAGGGGCAACAAGATGACAAATATGGTTTTCATTTTTCGGTTTGTATCGCCGGCGAGACTGTCCCAAAACTCGGGGAAGCGTGCTTCTTAGCTGGAGCGCGGGCATCTTGCCCGCCGGGTCTCGAGAACAGCTCGAAATCTGCGGACTGGAAGTCCGCGCTCCCGCTGCGTTTTGGGACAGTCTCCGGCGTCCCGCCGGCCGGATTCGATTTCGCCTGTGGTTGTGTTGTGGACACCGATTTTAGAGACTCATTTACCGCAACATCCATCTTTCGCAGAAAGCTGTTTGAATAAATTCCGATCCAGAACATCGCCAGGATAATCGGCACGAGAATCCCGATTTCGCGCGCATCGAGGTCCTTCAATTTCTTGTTTTCTTCCTTATCGAGTGGGCCAAACATGAATCGCTGGAACATCCAGAGCATATAAACCGCGCCCCAGACGATTCCGGTAGCGCCCACCAGCGCGATCCAGATTCCCGCGCGGTATCCGCCAAGCAGGATCAAGAACTCACCGACAAACCCATTGAGCATAGGGAGTCCAACGGAGGAAAGCAGCACAATCAGGAACAGCAAAAAATAGACCGGCATCTGTTTTGCGATTCCGCCGAATTCCGAAATCAACCGCGTGTGACGGCGTTCGTAGATCATGCCGACCAGCAAGAAGAGGGCGCCCGTGCTCAAACCGTGGTTGATCATTTGCAGAATCGCACCGTGCAACCCCTGTTCGTTAAACACAAACATGCCGACCATCACAAAACCAAGATGGCTCACGCTGGAATACGCTACCAGCTTCTTGATGTCCGTTTGTACCATCGCCACCAGCGCCCCGTACACAATACCGATCAAACCCAGCACAAGAATCACCGGCGCAAATCGGTGCGCCATGTCCGGAAACAGAGGTACAGCAAGACGCAGGATTCCGTACGTCCCCATTTTCAGCAATACGGCAGCCAGCAATACAGAACCTGCAGTAGGAGCTTCCGTATGGGCATCCGGCAGCCATGTGTGGAAGGGGAACATCGGAACCTTGATCGCGAACGCTACAAAGAAGGCAAGGAACAGCCAGTATTGTTGGTGTGCGGGCAACGCGGAACCATACAACTGGAACATGTTGAACGTGGAGACTCCCGTTTGCTCTTGATGGAAGTTGTACAGAAAAAGAATTGCGACCAGCATCAGAAGGCTTCCTGCGATCGTATAGAGAAAAAATTTCACGGCGGCGTAGATCCTGTTTGGTCCACCCCAGATCCCGATCAGGAAATACATCGGGATCAGCATGACTTCCCAGAACAGGTAAAACACGAAGAGATCCAGAGCGACAAAGACGCCAAGAATACCTGTTTCCAGCATTAGCAGTAACGCAAAGAACTGTTTTCTCTTGAGCTTGATGTCGTTCCAGGAGATCAAAACGCACAGGGGAGTGAGGAATGTCGTGAGCAGGACCAGGAACAAGCTGAGTCCATCGATACCCAGAAAATATTCCACTCCGATCGAAGAGATCCAGGAAGTTTTTTCAACAAACTGCGGACCGGCCGTCTGCGGATTAAAACCGAAATAAAGCGGCACGGAAAGGACGAAGACGAGCAGGGAAACTCCGAACGCCACTTTGCGGATCATCTCTGTGGTTGCGTCTTTCCACAACAAGATGAATATGGCGCCGGCGAGCGGTGCAAATACAAGGATGGAGAGAATCGGGATGCTGTTCATCCTTTCACCATCCAGACGAAGTATGCGACCAGACCGAGCGTCCCGATCAGGATGGCCGCGGCATAGCTGCGCGCGTCTCCCGTCTGCAGTTTTCGGAACAAGCCGCCGATACCCCGGAACCCGGAACCGGTATCATTCACGATCCCGTCGATCATATTGACATCGATTGCGCGGTAGAGGATGCGTTCTGAAAGCACGCGGATCGGACGCACAAACAGGAAATCGTAAATTTCATCTACATAATATTTGTGCAACAGGATCTGGTGCAGCCGGGCGGTAAGCGGTTTGACCGTTGCGAGCTGCTCTGCAACTTCCGGCTTCTTCAGGTGCAATTGATACGCCAGGTAGATGCCGCCAAGGCCGGCCAGTAATGAAGCGCCCATCAATCCCAATTCCAGGCTGAAACTGACTTCATGATGTGACTTGGGAAACATCGGTTCCAGGAAGTGACCGAAGCTGTCATATCCGGGAATTCCGATCCAGCCACCCACAAAGGAAAGTACCGCAAGAATTGTGAGCGGAAGGATCATCGAGTCCGGAGATTCGTGTACGTGCTTGAAAAGTTTCTTGTCCTGAACCGGTCCGTGGAATGTCCGGTAGATGACGCGGAACGTGTAGTATGCGGTCATGAATGCAGTGATCAACCCGATCAACCAGACGATGATTCCGTTTTGGCCCCACGTGAACGCCCCGAGCAAAATGGAATCTTTGCTGAAGAAGCCGGCAAACGGAAAAATACCGGACAGGGCAAGACCTCCGGCCAAGAACCGCCAGTAAGTTTTGTTCAGGGGTTTTTTCAGCCCCCCCATTTTGCGAAAATCAATTTCTCCGTCCATTGCATGCATCACGCTTCCTGCCGCAAGGAACAGAAGAGCCTTGAAGAAGGCGTGCGTCATCAAGTGAAAGATGCCGGCCGTAAATGCCCCGACTCCCAGCGCCATGAACATGTAGCCAAGCTGCGATACTGTGGAGTAGGCAAGCACGCGTTTGATGTCGTACTGGACAAGTCCCATCGATGCGGCAAAAATCGCGGTGAATGTTCCGATCGTAGCCACCGTGGTGAGCGCAACGGCCGACTCGGCAAACAGGGGGGCCGAGCGCGCGACCATGTAGACCCCGGCAGTGACCATCGTGGCGGCATGGATCAGGGCGCTTACCGGCGTGGGGCCTTCCATCGCATCGGGAAGCCATACATGCAGCGGAAACTGCGCGGATTTTCCAATCGCTCCGCAGAAGAGCCACAAACAAGCGGCTGTGATGACGGCAGGGGCTACAGCCGAAGTTCCCGCAAAAACTTCCTTGAATGTTACCGAACCGAACGCTACGAATACTGTAAAAATGCCGATCAGAAATCCGAAATCGCCGATGCGGTTTACGATAAATGCTTTCTTCCCGGCATCCGCTGCGCTTTTCTTTTCAAACCAGAACCCGATCAAAAGATACGAACAAAGTCCGACCAGCTCCCATCCGACAAACAGCAATACATAGTTGTTGGCCAGAACCAGGAGCAGCATCGAAAAGATGAACAGATTCAGATACGCGAAAAACCTGCTGTAAAGCGGATCGTCGTGCATGTAGCCGGTCGCATAAATATGGATGAGCAATCCGACACCCGTCACGACCAGGATCATGATGGAGGAAAGAGGATCGAGGCGCAGCCCGAACGGAGCGATGAACGATCCCGCCTGGATCCATGTGAAGTAATTCGTGTCGATCACACGCGCTTCCGCCGGAAGCTGGATCAAGCCGTAGACGGACAGAGCAGATAGCAGAAAGGAGATGCCGACCGCGGTGCAGGAAACAAGGGACGAAAGGTTTTTGTTCTTGTTTGTGACAAACGCGATAACCAGAACTCCGATCGCGGGAACCAGAATGATCCACGGTAGAAACATCGTTTACCCTTTCATGCTCGTGAGCTGATCGATCTCCGCGGTCTTCCGGCTCCGGAAAACAAGCAGAATGATTGCAAGTCCGACGGCAGCTTCCGCGGCGGCAACAGAAATCACGAAAAATACAAAAATCTGACCCTCGAGGTTCTGTACGACCCGGGAGAAAGTTACAAAGGCCAGGTTTACCGAGTTGAGCATCAACTCGATGCACATAAAAAGTACGAGAAGGTTTCTACGGATAAAAATCCCGAAAACTCCAATGAAAAACAAAACGAGACTCAGGATCAAGTAGAAAGCCGGCTGGATCATGATGCTTCCTTTCTGGCGATATACAACGCACCGATCACGGATGATATGATCAGCACCGCGATCGCTTCAAACGGAAAAAGATAAGTCGTGTAAAGTTCGCGGGAGAGAGCCTTTACACTGAAGTCGTGTGACAGCGGATCAAAGACGGGAATCGACGCGCTGATTCCCCACATCGTTCCTCCCGCGATCAACAGCAAAGCCAGAAGGGCAAGTCTGCTGCGGAACAATTTTGCGGAGACCGGCTCTTCCTTTACATCCACCATCATGATCACAAACAGGAAAAGCGTCATGATCGCTCCCGCGTAAATTACGATCTGAAGAATTGCCAGAAACGCGGCATTTAAAAGAAGAAACAATCCCCCCATGCTGCCGATGACCAGGATCAAGGAGAGCGCGCTGTAGATGATGTTTTTTTGCAAGATCAGGCTCAGCGCTGCGCCAACCGCAGTACCGGCAAAAACGATAAAGAAAACGATCTCGATCATCCTTCTTTCTTGCCGCTCAGTTTTTCGAGGATCTCATCGATACGGGCCAGGGTCAGGTTTTCCTCATAATCGTCGTTTACCTGCATCATCGGCGCAGTATCGCAGGAGGCCAGGCACTCCTGCCGGAACAGTGTGAACTTTCCATCCTGCGTGGTTTCGCCAACCTTGATATTCAGTTTCTTCTCGATGTGTCCGATCACTTCCTCCGCTCCCCGCAAGGCACAGCTCAGGTTGTGGCAAACCCAAATCACATTTTTTCCCACCGGTTTCGAGTAGAACATCAAATAGAAAGTGGCCACCTCGGTAACCTGAGCAGGAGAAAGCCCGATTAGATTTCCGACATACTCAATTCCTTCGGGCGCCAGCCATCCATGTTCCCGCTGAACGATGTAAAGGGCGGGCAGGAGCGCGCTCCGTTTGGAAGGATACTTTTGCAGCAGCTCCTGGAAGTCCTTTTCCACCGATTTAGAGAACATGAATCCCCTTATGAAACGCAGGTTTCAATGTAGGCTGAAATGATATCATAAGGCGGATTTGACACAAACAAAATGGAGTGCAAGGGATGAAACACACTCCTGAGTCATGAAGGTTACTTTGCTTGCGCCCGGTTCGCGTGGGGATGTGCAGCCGTTTCTTGCGCTTGCAATTGGCCTGCAAAACGCGGGTCATCAGGTCCGTTTTGTTACCCACTCGCTCTTTGAGCCGTTTGTACGCTCGTACGGGATTGAGCATCATCCACTGGCTGGAAATCCACTGCAAGATTTGATGAAGGAAGAAGGATTTCAATGGCTTGAAAGCGGTAAAAACCCGGCGCGTTTTGCAAAAGCCTTGGTTCGAGTGGCGGGACCCCTGATTGCACAGATGTACCGGGATTCGTGGGAAGCGTCGCGCGGCACGGACATGATTCTATTTCACGGTCTGGCAATTCAGGGATTCTTCTTTGCGCAGAAAGAGAAGATCCCCTCCATGATGGTCAGTTTTCAACCGTGGGCGATGACAGGAGACTTTCCTCAAATCCTGTTTCCCGCAAACATGAGATTGGGACGCGCGTTCAATCGTCTTTCCTACAAGATCGGAGAGCAGCTTTTCTGGCATCCCATCCGGACTCTTACGAACAAAATGTTGAAAGACGAGTTTGGGATTTCCGCTGCGCCATTCTTGGGGCCGATGCGTGAATTGCGGATTAAGAGGCATCCCATGCTCTACGGGTTCAGCGAATCTGTTGTATCGAGGCCCACGGACTGGGGCGATTGGCACCACATTTGCGGAAACTGGTTTCTGGATCAAACGCAGAATTGGGAGCCTCCATCTCGTCTGGTTGATTTTATCGCATCGGGTGCGCCGCCGATTTATATCGGATTTGGCAGCATGACCGATCGCAATCCATCACAATTGACACGGATCGTGCTGGACGCTCTGATAAGAACGAAGCAGAGGGGAATTGTTCATAGAGGCTGGGCAGGGCTGAAGGACACCGATGTTCCGGATAGTTCGATGCTGGTTGATGAGCTGCCGCACGAGTGGCTGTTTCCGAAGATGTCGGCAGTTGTACATCATGGCGGTGCCGGCACGACTGCGGCAGGCCTTCGGGCGGGTGTTCCCGCAGTTGTCGTGCCGTTCTTTGCAGATCAACCGTGGTGGGGAGAGCGCGTGCACGCATTGGGGGCCGGATCATCGCCGATTCCACGGAAAGAACTGAACGCGGACCGGCTGGCAGAAGCGATCCGCACTGCTGCGACAGATCCGATCATGAAAACGAAAGCAATGGAAATCAGCCGCAGAATCCAATCGGAAAATGGGATCGCGCGAGCAATCGAAATCATTGAAAGGCTGAAATCCCAATGCCTTTGGTGCTAAACTTCTCTTGAGATGTTCGCATCCGGTACGCTGACTTTTCGTGAGTTTATGATTCGTGAACCGCAT
>CAZDDB010000043.1:0-16920 GCA_964504105.1 uncultured Acidobacteriota bacterium | reverse complement strand
GCGACCACAAGGGTCGCCCCTACCACCTTAAATGGCAGTTTTTCAACAGCCTCGGCTCAGGGCCCGCAAAAGTACCAGTATCTTCGAAACGGCGGGCAGGGACGCCCGCCGCCACAAGTCTGGAGAGATCAATACCAGCCGATGGGCTGTTCGTTGAGGTTGATGTATACCTGTTTGGTTTCCAGGTACTCTTCGATTCCCCATCTGCCAAGCTCGCGGCCAAACCCGGACTGTTTGTACCCGCCCCAGGGAGCTTCGACATAGGTCGGCTGCATGTGGTTGACCCAGACAATTCCCGCGCGAAGCTGTTTGACAGTACGGATTACTTTGTAGATATCGCGCGACCACACTGCGGCAGCCAAACCGTATTTGGAATCATTTGCGATCTGAATCGCCTGCGATTCATCCTTGAATGGAATCACAGCAGCTACGGGCCCGAACACTTCTTCGGTTGCAAGTGTCGAAGTGTTATCGACATCGTAATAAGCCGTAGGTTGGACAAAAAACCCTTTCGACAACTCCCCTTCACTGGCCACATCTCCACCGAAAGCAACTTTCAACTTTTCCTTTCTCGCAACCTCAAAATAATATTTTACCCGTTCCCACTGTTCCCGGTTGATCAGGGGTCCCATTTTGGTATCGCGATTGATCCCCGGTCCGAGTTTGATGTTCTTCGCTTTCTCCGTCATCCTTTCCAGGAAGCGATCGTAGATGGATTGCTGAACAAGAATTCGGCTACCTGCGGAACAAACTTCGCCTTGGTTAATAAACACACCGAAGAGAGCGCCGTCTACAGCCGCTTCGAAATCCGCATCTGCAAAGAAAATGTTCGGCGATTTCCCACCCAATTCCAACGATACGCGTTTCAGCGTGTCTGTTGCGTCTCTCATGATTGACTTTCCAACAGCGACACTTCCGGTAAACGCAATCTTATCCACTTCCGGATGAACCACGATCGCATGACCCGTTTCCCCGAATCCCGTAACAATGTTTACGGCGCCGGGGGGAAAACCAACTTCTTCAAAACTTGTGGCAAGTTCCAGAATGGAAACCGGTGTTTGTTCTGCCGGTTTCAAAACGCAGGTACAGCCGGCAGCAAGGGCCGGCGCCAGCTTCCATGCCGCCATCAACATCGGGTAGTTCCACGGAATGATTTGTCCGGCCACACCCATCGGCTCGCGCAAGGCAAGACAGAGCGCGTTGTCGGGAACCGGCAGCACTTCTCCATGGATCTTATTGGCAAGTCCGCCGTAGTATTCAAAACACGTGGCTGCATCCGCAATGTCTCCTTCCGCTTCCACAATCGGTTTGCCGCTGTTGAGGCATTCAATCCTGGCCAGCTCTTCGCTACGGCTTCGTATTTTTTCCGCAAGCCGTAGAAGAATTCGCCCACGTTCTGCGTGTGTCTTGCCGGGCCAATCACCCGAATCAAAGGCCTTTCTTGCCGCCTTCACCGCGCGGTCCACATCCACTTCATCCGCATCAGGAAAAATTCCAACCACTTCCTGGTTGGCAGGATTTAATGCTTCAAAGGTCTTCTTCGAATGGGAATCGACAAAAGTTCCATCGATATACAGTTTGTAATGTTTGACTGACATGAATCGCTCCTTTCACGATCTCGTAGGGACGCATGGCATGCGCCCTTCAAGATCGCATCTGATAGCATACCTGCCGCACATCGCCAAGGTCAAACAATTTGTCGCCGCGCCCTGTAAACAACGGCTGCAATCACGGAAATTACCACAGGCGGCACAATCACTCCAAGAACTGCACTCGTGCTCTGCAGTCCGGGAATGACAAAGAACAAAATGGCAATCAAGGTAGACAAAAGGCCGATGGTTGCGATAAATTGCCGTTTCTTGTCTTTGAGCAAACCCAGAAACAAATAAAGAAACGGGATCAGTTGAATAATCAGAGAGCCGTTGAGCAAGAACGCATAACTTTCCGGGACATTTCGAAATAACAGTGTTCCCAGGATCAACAAGCTGGCAATGACCGACTGGCCGATCAGAGCAACATACGGTGTGCCCCATCGCGGATGAATACGGCCCAGCATGCCGGGAAGCGCCGAGTCGGCCCCCATGACAAAAGGAATCCGTGCGCTTCCTCCAAGCCACACCGAACAGATTCCAATCAGGGCCATCGAAACCACAACGGCCACGAACGGGATAATGATCCTCATATGCATTTGCTCCGCAACCAGAATCACGGCTTGCATGATTCCCTGCATGACTCCAACCTGCTCGGCGGGAACTGCCGAAAGCAGCGAAATCGTACCGATCAGATACAGCAGCATGCTGAATCCGGCAGCGAGATAAACCGCAGTAGGCATACTTCTCACCGGACTGCTGATCTCATCCCCCATGGTGGAACCCAGCTCCAGTCCGACAAGCGAGTACACTGCAACGGCAAAGGCAGGAAGGGTCTTGAAGTCTATTGCGGATTCAAACAGATCGCCCCACTGAAAAGGAGTAGCCGGGGCTCCCATCCGGTCCATAACAACGATCCCCACTCCGAAAAGAACCAGAAGACTGAGCCAGACTCCGATCGCACCGATGTTGTGGATCCATTTGCCGAGTCCCAGTCCTCGAATGTGCAGCAAGGTGATCAACCAGAGGAAGAAAAGTGAGAGACCGGCCATCGCCATCCGGCTATCGGCGAGCCTCACCTGGGCCGGTCCCGCAATGTGGAGAATTACGCCAACCAGAATGAACAGAACGGAGGGAACGTAGAACACATTGGTTGTCCAGTAAAACCATCCGGAAAGAAATCCATGAAACTTTCCGAAACTCTCTCTGGTCCAGATATAGATCCCGCCTTCGCCGGGATAGCGTCTTCCAAAATCGGCGACTGCAACGGCAAGCGGGATAAAGAAAAAGCCAAACGCCAGAAGCCAGACAGAAATCGAGCGCCACCCCTGAGCTGCAATCGCCGGCAGGATATTCACATTGACAACGGCGACAATCAACAGGAGTGTCAGATCATACAGATCGAGCTCGCGCCGCAGACCTTCCATTAACTCCTGCCCTTGCTCCTCCCTGTCCGGTAAAGCACTACGGCAAGCCCCATCATTAACACAAAACTTCCCATCACTTCCATCTCAAACCGCAGCACATTCGCCACATCCTCCGAAGGGACAAACGTCAGCACGATCCCGAAGATAGTCGCCACCGCGCCCAGCAGCGCGATGATCCGGTGCTTCCCAAGTTTCCAGAGTCCAAAGAACAGGTATACAAACGGGATAAGCTGGATCACCACCGAGCTCTTCAGCAGGATTTCAAACGCTTCCGTGACCGTTGTTCCCATAAACGAAATCAAAATAAAGAGACTCGACAAAACAGCTTGAACGATGAGCGCGACATACGGCGTTCCCCAGGATGCGTGAGTTTTTCCAAGCGCTTTGGGCAGATAGACATCGATCCCCATCACAAAGGGGACTCGCGCAGCTCCGGACATCCACGCGGAACAAGTTCCGAGAACCGAAAGCGAGATCAGCAAAGCGACAAACGGAATGACGCCCGCTGCGTTGATCCGGGTCGAAACGCTGGTCACTGCTTGCATCAATCCCTGGACCGCGCCAAGATCCCCGGACGGCACTGCAATCAGCAAAGAAGCTGTGCCGAGAACATACAACAGGATGCTGATCGCGCCCCCGAGAAAGGCAGCGCGACCTATGATTTTGGAAGTGTTCTTGATTTCATCTCCCATGACCGAACCGAGTTCCAGTCCTACCAGGGAATAAAGAACAATGCCGAACGCGGAAAAACTTGTATATTTGTGAAAAGAAGGGATTGCATCGCTCAACCGGAATGGCGTAGCAGAAGAATGAGTCGAGCTGATCTGAATGATTCCAACAATTAACAGAATGGAAAAAGTCAGCCAGGTTCCGAATGCTCCGATGTTGTTGAGCCATTTGCCGAAGCTCAGACCCCGTACGTGCAACAACGTTACAAACCAGAGAAAGGCTAGCGAAGCAAGCGCCACAAAAATTGTGCTTTCTCCCCTGCCGGCGGACTCCGGTCCGCCGGTATAGACCATCACGCCCACCAGGGTAAAAAGAATGGAGGGAAAGTAGAAGAGGTTGTTCGTCCAGTAGCACCAGCCGGAGATGAAAGCGTGAAAATCACCAAACATCTCACGCGTCCAAACATAAATCCCCCCTTCTCCAGGAAAGCGCTTTCCAAATTCCGCAACAGCCAGGGCACAGGGGACCAAAAACAGAACAAAAGCCAGAAGCCAGAAAGTGACCGACTGCCATCCTCCCCCTGCGATTCTGGGAAGAATATTGACGTTGACGACGGCAATGATCAGCAGAACCGTCAGGTCAAAGGTCCCCAGCTCGCGGCGGAGATGGGGGGCTGTCATCCTTGAGCCTTTTGCAGGAGAGGAACGAGTTCCCTGGCTTTTGAAAGATGATGTTCCATTTCCGCTTCAGTATGCGCCACACAAATCGTCCACTGTTCGTCCCACGCGTATGCCTGCGCAAGGATGCCGCGGTTGAGCAAACCGTACCACCAGACTTTCCACATCTCATCATCGACATGAAGCCAGTCGCGATAATTCTTGATTTCCCGGTCCGCAAACTGCACGGTCCCGTTGCACCCTGCGCCGATTGCGTAGCCTTTCAGCCCGTTCTTTCTAAGAATGTCGTTATAGCCGTCGATCAGCATCTGATTCAGTTTGCTCAGGCGAGGGTAAATGTCTTTTGTCAACACTTTCGTCAGCATCGCATATCCAGCGGCGATACCAACTGTATTGGAATTGTAAGTTCCGGCATGAAACACAAGTCCTTTCTCCAGGACATCCATGACTTCGAGGCGTCCGCCAAACGCAGCAAGAGGGAATCCCCCACCAATAGCCTTCGCCAGACAAATTAGATCAGGCTTCAGGCCGAAGTATTCGCAAGCGCCACCGTAGGCCAGTTTTACTCCGGTTTTGACTTCATCCAGGATGAACAGAGCGCCATTGTGCTTGCAGAGATCGTGAACCGCCTGCAGATAACCGGGATCCGGCATGGCCACTCCGATGTTCATCATGATCGGTTCCAGAATCACCGCCGCGACCTGTCCGCGATTCGCGCGAAAACAATTCTCCAACGCTTCCAGATCGTTAAAAGTGCAGGGAACAGTATTTTGCGCCGTGCCTTCCGGAACGCCTTGCGAAGCTGTCACACGCGTCGGCATTTTCGGATCGCCCGCGCTTTCCACAGGAGGCTTGTAACTCACAAGCACCGTATCGTGAACGCCGTGATATCCTCCCTCCATCTTGATGATCTTGTCCCGGCCGGTAAAACCGCGTGCAATGCGGATTGCATGCATGGTTGCCTCAGTTCCTGAATTGGCAAACCTCACCCGGTCCATTGGAAAACGCGAAACCAGCTCGGCTGCCATCTTCTGTTCCAGTTCATAGGGCATGCCGTACATCGTCCCTTTTTCAAACTGTTGGGAAACCGCCTCGATCACAGCAGGATTGCTGTGACCGCCGATCAGGACGCCGAAACAAAGGTTGTGGTCCAGATACTCGTTTCCATCCAGATCCCAGAAACGTCCCCCTTTTGCGCGCTCTACAAATATGGGATGCGGGGGGTAATACCGAAAATTGCTGGTGACTCCCAGCGGGATATATTTCTTGCCGTTTTCCAGCGCTGCCTTTGATTTCTGCGTGCGCGCTGCAAATTCCTGCATCAGCATTTCAGACTGTTTCACAACCATTCCTCCTTCAATTTCAAGAGATGTGGCTTGCAATTTTATTCCGTTTCGCTCCGGCGACGCAAGAACTGTGAAAATTGCTGCTTGACTCGAGGACGGTGATTGTTGTTAATATGTAGATCGTCTCCGGAATAGGAGGCAAAAATTAGCACTTGATAAAAGGAGTAAACAGAATGGCACAAGAAAAAGTTGCAAAGGCAGGCGTTAAAAGAGAATCAGGCTATCTTTATTTTCTGGATGGCGATGGCGACGTGAGCCGCGCAGCAATGGTCCGCGGTCACAGCAAGGGACCGAAGGGAAAGAATGAAAAGGTCGCGAAAACAGGTGTGAAGAAAGAAGGCGGCTATATGTACTTCATCGATAAGGATGGAGACGTGGCTCGCACAAAAATGGCCAGGGGCGGGAAGAAGAAATAACGTAGGGGCGGGGCTTGCCCCCGCCCGCTGGTTCAGAGGGCGACCACAAGGGTCGCCCCTAGCTTTTACGACTGTGGGGACAGCTTGCGCGCCTGTCGAATTTGTTCAAGCGCCTGTCCGGAGAGACCCATTCGATTGAAGATGTCCGCCAGCAGAAAGTGCCCGAACGCTATTTGACTCTTTTCCTGCGTTAGACGGATCCCCTTTTCGGTGAGGTCCTTTGCCTGTGAGATCTCCCCCCCGGAATCCATAATATTTTTCGCCAAATAGAGGTAGGCGACACCGTATTCAGGCTTCTCCTGGATGCAAGCTTCCAGTTGATGACGTTCCTCCTGCCGGTTGTCCTGAGTGCGGTAGATCCGCGCGAGATTGAATCGCGCCGGATACGTTTCCGGGAAAAGTGAGAGTTCCGCTTGGTATTCGCTGATCGCTTTCTGCCATTGACCGCGTACTTCGTGGATCAATGCCAGATTGAAGTGTGCATTCGGAATCCGCGGATTCAATTCCAGGGCTTTGGTCAGTTCCCGATGCGCGGAATCGTGGTCTTCTGTCTCCACATAACACGCACCGAGACGGCTGTGTGAAATGGCCTGTCCGGGATCGAGCTCTGTGATTCTCTTGAAATTGATGAGCGCCTGATCAAACTGTTTCTGGAAAAGAGCGATGTCTCCCAGTTGAAAATAAGATTTTGTGTCTTTTGGATCAAGACCTTGCAATCGTACAAATCCAGCTTTCGCAGCATCCAAATTCCCTTCCTCTTTATACGCTTTTGCCAGCCCAAAAACAGCAGAGGAAGATTCCGGCGACAACTGAATGGCCCTTTGAAAGCTCGTTCTCGCTTTGGTAAAATCCTTCCCCTTCATAAAGAGGTTGCCAAGAACCAGATGGGCCTCCAGAATATTTGAGTCCTGCTGGATCACGCGTGTAATTTGTGAAAGTGCCTCCTCAACCTTTCCATCGGCAGAAAGCGCCTGGGCTTGCTTGATCCCGTTGTAGAGCCGGATTTTGTGTTTGGGATCGGGTAGAGGCCCCGATGGTTGAGAAGAAACTGCGTGTGAGCCAATGTATCCGAGCGCCTGCAGTTTTTCCAACGAATCGTTGTCCATTGCCTGCGGCACCGCCGGCACTTCAGCGGAAACAAGACGGGTCAACTCGGATTCAAATGGCGTTGCGCGATCACGGCTTGAGTCGTAAAGGTTCTGTTTCTCTCTAGAATCTTGCGAAAGACGGTAGAACTCCCGTTCCGGCGCCTCGACGTATTTGTATTCGGGTGTTCGCAGTGATTTCAATTCGCTCCAGCCGTAATGAAACTTGGGATAATAAGATTCGCTGTAAGCCGTCAGTTTTTTGGCAAGTGAATTGCCTCGAACGAGAGGAAGAAGGCTCACACCCGGACCGGGCTGCCCAACCGGTACTCCCGCAGCTTCGCAAATCGTAGGAAACAGATCGACGCTTCGCACCTGTTCGCTGATTTTCCGCGGTTCTTCTCCCGGATTCCAGATCATCAGAGGAACATGCGTCGTCGCATCATAGATGAAAAAGCCATGCCCGCTCTCTTCGTGCTCCCCCAGAGACTCGCCATGGTCCGATGTGAGTACTACAAATGTAGTACTAAGAAGATTGTTCTTTTCCAGATAATCGTGGATGCGTCCGACCAGGTTGTCCGCGAAGGCAATTTCACCGTCGTACAGGCTGATTGCGCTGCCGCGGAACTCAGACCGGAAGGGCTCGGGGGGATCATAGGGGCTATGAGGATCGTAAAAATGGACCCAGGCAAAAAACCGCGAGTTCTTATTGAGGTCGATCCAGGATAAGGCCTGAGCCAGGGTTTCATCGCCTCTGCGCTGCACCGAATCGAGGCTTACCAATTTGAATTTTGAGAGTTCGAAGTGATCGAAATATTCGTCAAATCCCTGGGCAATTCCCCATCGGCGGTCCAGGACAAAGGCGCTGACAAATCCTCCGGTATGAAAACCTGCGCCGTGCAGGGTTTCCGCCAGAGTCTGCCATTTGTCTTCCAGGTAAAAGCCGCCATTATCGCGTACACCGTGAGCAACGGGATACTGTCCGGTCATGATCGTGCTGTGCGAAGGAAGAGTCAACGGAACTGAGGCGGTAGAGTTTGTAAATAGGGCACTTTTTTCCGCCCAGTGATCAATGTTGGGAGTAGCTGCCCGCGAGTATCCGTAGCAGCCAAGATGGTCTGCACGAAGCGTGTCGATCGTAATCAACAGAATATTGCGCAGGGGTTCAGGCGCCGGTTTCTGCCGGCACGCCGCCGCGGAGATCAGAAGGAAAATGGCTAGATAGAACCATATTTGCTGCAAGAGGAACCAACTGCGCTTCATCCTTCATCCTTCCGCCTTCATCCTTTTAGTTGTCCCGGGGGATGCTCATCATCCGCTTGAGCGCGAGATATGCGGCTTCACGCACTTCCACATCCACATGGATTTCAAACACTTCTTCTTCTAACGACCGCAAGACTGCAGGGAGATCGATCATCTTCATGTAGGGACAATTCAGACGGCAGCCGATGCAACCATCGGCGGGAATGAACTGGCGTCCGGGATACCGCTGCTTGAGCTGGTGGATCAAACCCCATTCGGTGGCAATCAGAAATGTCTTTGCATAGGGATACTTTTCCGGAATATGAAGCATCCCCGAAGTGGAACAGATTTCATCGGCAATCGCGAGGATGTCCTCACGGCACTCGGGATGCGCGATGACAATCGCTTCGGGATTTTGTTCGAGAGTCTTTTTGACGTTTGCGCCGCGAAGTACATCGTGCACCGAACAAGCGCCGTCGTAGACCGCAATCTCCTTTTCCGGAACCTGACGCTGGACCCAGTTTCCGAGATTCCGGTCGGGAGTAAACAGGATCTTCGAGTTCGGAATTCTCCGCACAACGGAAACAGCATTCGCCGAAGTGCAGCAATAATCCGAGAGCGCTTTTACTTCTGCGCTGGAGTTGATGTACGTAACCACCGTGTGATCCGGATAACGTTCTTTCCATTCCAGCAGCGATTCCGCGGTAATGGAATCAGCCAGGGAACAACCGGCAGAAAGATTGGGCAAAAGAACCCGCTTCTGAGGATTCAGGATCTTTGCGGATTCGGCCATAAAGTGAACGCCGCAAAACACGATGATGTCTGCATCCGTTTTGGATGCTTCGAGCGAAAGACCGAGTGAGTCTCCCACAAAGTCGCCGACATCCTGCACTTCCGGCAGCTGGTAATTATGCGCCAGGAGGATCGCGTTCTTTTCTCTTGCAAGACGGCGAATCTCCTGCTGGTACGTAGGAATTGTTTCAATTCTGTCTTTGGTCAGCATTTTACTTTTCCTCTACGCGAGCGCCCTTCAGCGGACGAATCTGGTCCGTGCCAGCCGGAAAGATGCGCCAGAACTCTTTTCGTATCAGCCCGGTAATCATTCTGCTCTTGTTCCAACCGTGATACCCGGCGATGGCGTCCAGCATCTGGACCTCGCGATCCGTTGCGGAGTACGTTCTTACTTTTCGTCTTGTCAATTTCATATTTATATAAGTTATATATAAGTTATGAATGATTATAGCGCGAAAGCGGGAAGTTGTCAAATGACAATTGGAGCGCCTGGCGGGACGCCCACGGTCCATACCGTGGTTACAGCGGCTTTCCGGCAAGGACCATGGATCCGGTTGGCTGCGGAACACCTCCGCGCGGCTCGATGGTGACGGCAAACTGAAGAGCGCCGCCGCGAAAAGAAACCCGGGATACGGTTACGACGGCAGCTCCGCGGGGATCAGGATCAAATACACCGGCGCTCACCGGACCATGCGCGCCGATCACCCAGAGTTGATAGGACTTCCCTGCCGCCAAGGGAGGAAGCCAGTCACAATAAAAAATTCCCTTCGATTCATTTGGGCTCCAGAGCATCTTTGCTTTCGCAGCAGGTGTGGGCTGCATTCCGGTAAGCAATGCAAGCTGGACAGATGGATCGCGGAGCCATTCAATCTCGTGCATCTGTACCCTAAGAACCTTCCGGATTTGAGCGATTTCACTTTCCCTCTGAAGCAATTCACGGTTCTGTTTCCAGAAAAACGCGCCGGTCAGGATGATAAATGCGATCGAGGCAGCAGCAACCATTGCCGGCTTCCAATTGAATCGTAGCGGCACACCGGGCTCCAGACGCTGTCTGAGCTTCTCTTTTACTTCGGGCCGAAGTCTTCGTTGCGGAAGGGCGTACGGCAGACGCCCGGCAGTCTCGCAAAAGATGACCAATTCCGGCTCACAGATTTCGCACCCTTGCTGCAGGTGACTCTCCAGTCTGTCTTTTTCTGCTCCCGTAAGCGCTCCCAGTGCGTAGAGCGGAATCGATTCCAGATATTCATGTTCAAACATTCGATTTATTTCCCGCAAATAGCGATCGAAGTTTTATCAGAGCCGAGCGAATCCGGCTTTTTACTGTCCCAAGAGGTTCGCCGAGGCGATCCGCAATTTCCTCCTGGGTCATTCCCTGATAGTAGGACAGCTCCAGCACAACCCTCTGATCCTTTGTCAGTTGCCCCAATGCGTTACTCACATATTTTTGCATCATCGTAGTTGTCTGCAAATCTTCATTGCTGGAAAGCTGCTCCAGATTTTCTTCTGCACCTTCATCTATACGCTGCCTGGCAGTTTTTCTGCTTCGGTAGCGATCCAGGGATCTGCTGCGGGCGATCGTGAATAACCAGGTTTTCACCGAGGCGCGCGATGGATCAAACCGTTCTGCTTCCCGCCACACCTGTACAAAAATCTCCTGCAACACATCTTCGGCCTCTGCCTCCTCCTTTAATATACGAACGCAGAGGTTAAAAATGATTTGAGCATACCGGTCATAGAAAAGATCAAAGGCCTGACGGTTCCGCTTTGCAACACTCGCGATTAGTTCCTGGTCAGTCATGGTACCCTTATTTTAGTCATTGTCCGCCGGCTTGCAATGAGTCACAATTTGTCAGTTCCACGAGCCAAAGTTTGCCTTTCGGGCAGAACCTTTCCTCGAGCATGAATTGGTATAGGGTTTGCAAGAATCGCTGTGAGATTTTTGTGTCCGGGGGAAATTTACCTTGAGGGGGGAGTCTCTCACTTAAGCTGGGATGGATCGCACGCGGAATCTGTTTGACAGTAATCTCGAATTGCAGGTCGTACTTCGCGCATTTCCCGATCTGTATTTTCGTTTGGATTCGGCGGGTGTATTCGTCGATTACCATGCCGCGAACCGGTCCGATGCGGATCTCGCACCGGAATTCTTTATTGGAAAATCTTACCGTGATGTCCTTCCCCCGCCGCTTGCACTAAATCTGGAGGCCGCTTTGCGAAGAGTGGACGAAACCAGATCCACAGTTGTTTTTGAATACGTGATTGAAATTCAAGACGAAACTCACAGTTTTGAAGCCAGAGCAGTTCACGTATTTGAAGATGAATATCTTGTTGTGGCAAGGGACATAACCGAACGCAAGAAAGCGGAAGAAGCACTGCGAGTAGCCAACGAGCGCTTTGAGCTCGCATCGGCCGCAGTAAACAGCGCGATTTACGATTGGGATATCCAGCGGGAATCTGTCACCTGGAGCGAAGGGTTGAGCCGGGTGTTCGCGTATCCGATAGAAATGGTACACACCACCACAGACCAGTGGTGGGTCGAACGGATTCATCCCGAAGACAGAAAATGGGTACTCGAAGAAATCTCAGGGGATCTCAGTCACGCGCGTAATTTTGCAGTTGAATACCGGTTTCAGACCAGCAACGGCGAATATCGCGCTGTCCTGGATCGGGGATTGCTGGTGCGGAATTCGGAAGGCGTCGTGATTCGCGTGGTCGGAAGCTTGATCGACATTACTGAACAAAAAGACGTAGAAGAAAAGCTGCGCGACAGCGAACAGCAGTACCGTTTCCTGTTTGAGAACAATCCGTCTCCCATGTGGGTCTACGATCTTGATTCTCTTTATTTTCTGGCAGTAAACCAGGCGGCGATTCGACAATACGGCTATTCGGCCGAGGAATTTCTAAAGCTGAATATGAACGAGATTCGCCCATCTGAAGATGTTCCGCTATTTCTGGAATACGTTCAGAAAGTCCGCAACGAAACAAGGGACATTCGTGACTCCGGATTGTGGCGTCACAGGAAAAAGGATGGCGCTGTCATTGATGTGGAGACGTTCTCTCAAAAACTGAAGTTTCAGGGAAGTATTGCACGACTCGTACTGGCCAATGATGTCACAGAACGGCGGCGCGCGCAGGAGATCCTGAAACTGCTCATCGAAGTGACCACAGATGCCAGCGAAGCGGAGGATGTTCGGGACATGACCTCCAAATGTTTGGAGAAAATTTGCCGGATGCGAGAATGGCAAATCGGTCAGGCCTGGTTCATCGACGAAGGAGAGAATACACTTTTTTGCTCCCATTCATTCTATTCCGAAATGGACGCGGCGGAAGTGCGCCATGACAGTTTGAGACGGCGCTTTCCCGCTGGAACAGGAATTCCAGGGCGCGTCTGGGAAACCCTGGAACCATTATGGATTCCGGACCTGGCAACGGGGCCCGTCTTTCCGCGATCTGAGAGTCTCCTGAGATCGGGGCTTCGCACCGCGTTTGCTTTCCCGATCACGGTCGATGGCAGGGTTCTGGCGATCTTTGAGTTTTTTGCCGGCGAGATTCGTCCTCCGGATAGTGTCTTTCTGGAGACCGTCAAGAGACTTGGCTCGCACCTGGGCGTGGTTTTTTCTCGAAAACAGGAACAGGAGAAGATCCGTTATCAGGCAACCCATGATCTGCTCACCGGTCTTCCAAACAGGATCCTTTTCCAGGATCGATTCAGCCAGGCACTCGCGCTAGCGAGCCGGAAAGAACAGATTCTGGCAATGCTGATGCTGGACCTGGATAATTTCAAGAACATCAACGACACGCTGGGACACGCGGTGGGGGACCTCCTGCTGCAAGGCGTTGCACAGCGGCTGTCAAAATCGATGCGGGAAGTAGACACGATCGCCCGAATCGGGGGAGATGAGCTTGTCGTGCTTCTTTCCGATGTCCGTCAAATCGACGATGTGGCCAAAGTCGCGCAAAAGATACTGGCGGTTCTTCAGCAGCCATTTCAGGTTGAACAACACGAGCTTAACATCACAACGAGTATCGGAATCAGCATCTTTCCTCATGATGGAGAAAATGCACAGACCCTGTTGAAGAATTCAGATATCGCGCTGTATCGCGCCAAGGAAAAAGGGCGAAATAATTACCAACTTTACACTCCCAGCATGACTGCAGCCGCATTTGCGCGGCTCACTCTGGAAAATCATTTACGTCATGCCCTACAGAACAATCAATTTGTAATTCACTACCAACCGCAGATCGAGATTTCTACCGGGAATATCACCGCGGTCGAGGCTTTGTTGCGCTGGCAGCATCCGGACATGGGGCTGTGCCTCCCGGCTGAATTTATTACGATCGCGGAAGAAACAGGACTGTTCGGTCCAATTTGGGAGTGGGCATTGCGCACCGCCTGTGCGCAATGTAGAAAATGGCAGGACACCGGAATTCCACCGTTTTTAATTACAATGAATATATCCCCCTTTCAATTCCGCCAATATCACCTCGTCCAGATTGTCGGCAATATTCTTTCCGAAACACAGCTCGATCCACGGTTCCTGGAACTGGAAATTACTGAGGTGATGACAAGGAAAGAGCTGGAAGCCATCAATTTGCTCCAGGGAATCAAAGGGATGGGAATCGGAATTTGCATGGACGATTTCGGAACCGGATATTCCTCACTTGGTTATCTCAAGGAATTTCCGATTAACGCGCTGAAAATCGACCCCTACTTTGTGCGCGGATTGAACACGGACTCGAACGATGTAGCCATTGCAAGAACGATCATTGCGCTGGGACACGGTCTGAAGATGCGCGTTATCGCCGAGGGTGTGGAAACGAAAGAGCAACTCGCTTCACTGCGCTCCCTTGGCTGCGATGCATTCCAGGGTTTTCTCATTACAAAACCTCTTCCCTCGGACCTCATTACGCCGATGCTGACACACGGTGTTAAGCTCCCTCTGTAGTACTTCCTGACGCCTCAAAAAACGTTTCAAAAAAGCGGTCGTTGCGGTTTTTCGCCAGACATTTTTGGATCACCTTGTCCAGCCGCTGCACTTCGAAAGCATCGTCTCTTGAGAATATCAAGATGACATTAGTTCGTGGATCAGTTTCCGGGCGTCGGGGTGATTCGGCGAAACTTCAAGGGCTTTCTCACACCGCAGAATCGCGGCCTCTATCGATCCTCGATTTTTCAAGAACAGCGCAAGATCCATATGGAATTCCGCGTTCCATGGATCCAGTTCAATTGCCTTAGAAAAGGATTCCTCGGCAACCGACACCGAATGCGGGTACGGAGCGAGCGTGAGAGCCATCAAGTGATGATAGTTTGCTTCCGAGGATTTTTTTCGAATCGCCTGCGCGCACAAACGTCCGGCTCCCCAGAAATCCCCTCTTTCATACTTTTGCAAGGCGGTGCGGTAGAGTTTCTCTGCCTCCCGGAATTCTTCTGCGCTGGAAGGCTGGTTGGAAGTCGGATGCAACATCAATGGATGCAGGCGCTGCTTTCCCCTGTTGGCCGGCGCTCCGGTCTGATCCGCTTGTTCGCTGGACGCGACGCTGTGCTCCGGAATAACGCGCGCCGGAGGATTCGGGGAAGGCAAAACGGCAGGGCGCGAACGGAACGGCCGTTCAGCGGGAGAAACATAACTTACGGCGCCAAGGCCTCTCAGCGCATGAATGAAACGGGCAACCTGTTCGACGGGAAAACCCGTCATCATCTGTAACGTATTCAGCGTAATTTTGTCTCCCTCCAGTCGCGATGCAAGAAAGATATCTGTCCGTGGAAGGTTGAGCGAGGCAAGGATCGCGTCAAAACGAGAGTCACGTACAATGTATTGATCGGCCGGCACATTCTCCCTCAAAACCTCATACGGAATATAACGACGCGCCCCTTCCAACAGAACTGTGTCCAGAGGTATCCGGCAAAATGCATCGTTCTCCAGTTCAGCCTGGAGGAATTCCCCCTCACATTGGGGCCAGTAAAAGACTTGTAGAATCGAAGATTTCATTAATTCGCGGTACACCGATTTCAGGTCTTCGAGCGAAATCACTTGAAGAAATAGAAAACGATTGATGGCTTCTTCAAAATCGGCTTCCGTTGAAGGTTTGTCTTCTTTCCGGATCAAGTTCTTTTTTTGCAGTGCACTCCAGAAATCTTCATCGGGTTGAGGAGACTCAAACAAAATGAATTCGTTGTGCTGGATCATGAACCGTTTCTGCACCGGGCCCCAGCAAACCTTCAAAACTCCCGTATATTCATGCCTGTATATATCGGAAAGAAGATCGAAAACATTCCGGCTGATAATCGGCGGTTCCAGGAAGTTCGTCACCACGCAGGGCACTTTCAGCTCCGCATGGCTGTAAAGTTCCGTGCGAAGCTTTTCCAGGTCTTCCATCAAATCCAGATACACCGCGTACCGCGCATCCGGATTTTTTTGCGTCATTTTCTCAATAATTTGATGAGCGCGCAGAGGGATCTTCCCATCCAGATCGTTATACGCAGGAAACGACTCGGTAGCATGCTTGTGTGCCGCTTCTTCAACTGACTCTGCGGGAAAAGGGACTCTGCCATACAGCATTCGATAAAAAGTCATCCCCAACGAGTAAACATCAGTCCGATGATCCGTGCGGTCACCCCGGGCCTGTTCCGGAGACATGTAGGCTGGGCTTCCAACAATCCAGCCGGTAGATAAAGAATCGACCCGGCCTGTTTCCACGTGTGCGACGCCAAAATCCACGATCCGGATCTGGTGATTCTCATCGAACATCATGTTGCTTGGCTTGATATCGCGGTGCACAACTCCCTTTTTCGAAGCAGCCAACAGCGCCTGCGAGGATTGCAAGATGATATCGATCGCCGCAAGAAGTCCGATCCGTCCTTCCCGGCGAAGAAGATCCGCAAGCGATCCTCCCGGACACCATTGCAACGCAAAATAAGATTCGCCCTCTTCCTCACCAAACGTAAAAATCTGCGCGATGCCCGGGTGATTGATCGCAGCAATCGCCTTGGCCTCCCTGTAAAAGCGCTCTACAGATTCCGGATAACTGGACCACTGTTTTGGTAAGACTTTTAGGGCAACATAACGGTTCAACACGTCGTCATGGGCCTTGTAGACAAACCCCATGCTGCCGTTTCCTGCCAGGGATTCGATGCGATAAGTTCCATACTTTTGCTTCTTTTCCTGGGCAGCAGTGTCAGGTTGCGATGCGGGTAGGAAACCTGGCGCCTGCAAAGTCGGAATGGTCATTTCAGGAACAGGCGAATGGTCCAAGGATGGTTCCGAATGCGAAGAAGGTTCTGAATTCCATTGTCTACGCATTTGAAGAAGCCGTGTCACCCGAGCGGCAAGCTCCTCAGCATCAACCGGCTTCACCAGGTATTCTTCGGCTCCCATCTGCAAACACTTCACCTTCGTCTGCAGATCGCTGCGCGCGCTCATAACCACCACAATGATTTCGTGTCCCGAGGGTCCCTCTTTGATGGCGCGGCAAACATCTTCACCGGACATTTCGGGCATCATCAGATCCAGGATCACGAGCTCCGGTTCATGTTCACGAATTATGCGGAGGGCCTCCAGACCACTTGCGGCGGTAGCAACGGTAAAACCGTGGTCCTCTAATCCCATTGCGATGATCGTCCGGACGTCGTCCTCATCATCGACAACAAGGATCCGCTGATGCAGCAATTCTTCCCCCCTC
>CAZDDB010000042.1:4597-17134 GCA_964504105.1 uncultured Acidobacteriota bacterium | reverse complement strand
AGCTATTCTCTGCGGCCTCTGCGTCTCTGCGGTAAGAATAAGTAAAGATCTGTTGAACGCACTACACTAGCTCACGTTTGCTGGACGTCTGGTATAATACAGGTTTATTTTTCAGCGGGAGATCCGGATGATTCGGGCGTACAAGGATAAGACTCCACAGTTCGATGACACTGTCTTTATTGAGGACAGCGCGCAGGTGATCGGGGATGTGGTGATTGGATCGCACTCGAGCATCTGGTTCAACACAACTGTTCGGGGAGATGTCTTCCACATCCGGATCGGATCGTATACCAATATTCAGGACAATTCGGTGATTCATGTGACAAACGGCAAATTTGCCACGATCCTGGAAGACTATGTCACCGTTGGGCACAGCGTGACCCTTCACGGCTGTCATATCAAGTCGAACAATCTGGTTGGGATCGGCAGCATCGTGATGGATGATGTGGTGGTTGAGGAAAACTGTATCATTGCTGCAGGCGCCCTGGTTTCCCCGGGGACGAAAGTTCTGTCGCGCAGCTTGATGATGGGAGTCCCGGCAAAGCGGGTTCGCGAAGTCACGGACGAGGAAGTCGCGCGGATCCGGCAATACGCAATGAATTACTTTCACTACAAGGAAGAATACAAGAAGCAATACGGAAGATGATCAAAGCAATCAAAGGAACCCGGGACATCTTTTCTCCCGAGGTGGAAAAGTGGCAATTCGCCGAGCGGATGATGCGCCGGGTCTGCGCTCTGTATGGTTACGAAGAGGTTAGAACGCCATTATTCGAAGCCACGGAGCTGTTTGCCCGTGGGATCGGAGAGGCCACCGACATTGTGACAAAGCAGATGTACACGTTCAAAGACGGCAGCGAACACTCTTTGACGCTCCGCCCGGAAGCCACTGCTTCGCTTGTCCGTGCGTTCGTGGAACACGGGCTGGACAATGAGCCGGGAATCACAAAATGGTACTGCATGGGTCCGATGTTTCGTTACGAGACGCCGCAGAAGGGGCGCTACCGTCAGTTCAGTCAGTGGGATGTCGAGGTGTTGGCAACGGAAAATCCTGCTGTGGATGCGGAAGTCATCGAGCTGCTGATGCGCTTTCTGGATTCCGTGGGTGTGCAGGATACGCAGTTGCAGCTCAATTCTGTGGGATGTCCGGTGTGCCGTCCCCAATACACAGCAGTGCTGCAACAGGAGCTGCGAAAGATCAAGGACCGGCTTTGCGTTGATTGTCAGGTTCGGATTGAACGGAATCCATTGCGGGTTCTGGACTGCAAGGTGGAATCGGATCAACCCTTGATTGATGCGCTTCCCGCAATTGATGACTATCTGTGCGAGGATTGCAAGACCCATTTTGTGGCTGTCCAGCGTTTTCTTGGCCTTTCCAAAATTCCTTTTGACCGGAACAAACGGCTTGTGCGCGGATTGGATTACTATACAAAAACTACGTTTGAAGTTGTTGTGAGCGGATTGGGCGCGCAAAATTCTGTTGCAGGCGGCGGTCGCTATGACCTTCTGGTAGAAGAGCTTGGTGGAAAGCCAACGAAGGCGATCGGGTTTGCGCTCGGGATGGACCGCCTGGTGCTTGCCATGCCTGAATCGTCCTCGGAAATTTCCGGGATCCGGGTGCTGATTATTGCCATGAGCGACAACTCGTTTGATTACGCTTTTGAAAAAGTTCAGCTGCCTCTTCGCAACGCCAATATTCCGTGTGAGCTGGACTATCAGAGGAGAAGTTTAAAAGGGGCGATGCGGTTAGCAGACAAGCGGAAGGTGGACTGGGTTGTGATTGCCGGCGATGATGAAGTAAGGGAACAGAAGGTAACCCTGAAAAACATGAAAAACGGGGAGCAGGCAAGGTATTCTATCGAGGAAGTGATTGAGAAAGTACGATGAAACGTGATCTGTTTTGCGGTCAGGTTCGTAGTGAACATTTAGGGCGGAACTTAAGCCTGGCGGGTTGGGTGTTCCGGCGGAGAGATCTGGGTTCGCTTATCTTTATTGAATTGCGGGACCGTTCAGGAGTGGTCCAGGTTGTGTTTAACCCACAGGAGAATGAAGAAGCGCATCGCATGGCAAAGAGCCTTCGTCCGGAATTCGTGGTCTGTGTGGAGGGTCGTGTGAGTGAACGCGCAGCCGGCACTGTGAATCCGAATCTGGCTACCGGCGCCGTGGAGATTCATGCTTCCCGTGTCGAGATCTTGAATGAATCGAAGACCCCTCCGTTTCCGATTGAAGATGAGGTGAATGTCTCCGACGATCTGCGTTTGAAGTTCCGGTATCTGGATTTACGCCGTCCCCGAATGCAGCGGAACCTGATTCTGCGTCACAAGGCGGTTCTGGCTGCCCGGAAATTTTTGGATGAACAGGGTTTTATCGAAGTGGAAACTCCCATGCTCACCAAGTCCACACCTGAAGGTGCGCGCGATTATCTTGTGCCAAGCCGTGTAAACGCAGGCAGGTTCTACGCGTTGCCGCAGTCGCCTCAGTTGTTCAAACAGTTGCTGATGGTGTCCGGATATGAAAGATATTTTCAAATTGCGCGTTGTTTCCGCGATGAGGATCTGCGCGCCGAACGGCAGCCGGAATTTACGCAGCTCGATCTGGAAATGTCGTTTGTCCGGCGAGATGACGTGATCGCGCTCGTAGAGCCATTGATACAAAAAATCTATGAAGCGGCGGGGATTCCGGTCAAGCTTCCGCTACCGCGATTGAAATATGAAGAAGCGATCGATCGTTACGGTTCCGACAAACCGGATCTTCGGTTCGGTTGCGAGCTGCAGGACGAGACTGCGTGGGGCGCGAGCACCGGATTTCGCATTTTTCAGCAATCGGAATCGGTGAAGGCGATCGTGGCGCCGGGATGCGGCAAGTACTCACGCAAGGACATCGACAATCTGGAAGCAAAAGCAAAGGAGTTCGGAGCCGCCGGTCTGATCTGGGCGAAAAAGTCGAACCATGGTTTTCAATCTTCAATTCTAAAAGCTGTCGGGGAAGAGAAGATCCGCGAGCTCTGGCAACAAACCGGAGCCGCAGAGGGTGATCTGGTTCTGCTTGTATCAGGAGCACGAAAGGTTGTGAACGGAGCTTTTGGGCAGCTTCGTCTTCACCTGGCTCGCCAGGAAGAGTGGCTCTCTGCGACTGATTTCCGTTTTGTATGGATTACCGATTTTCCATTATTTGAGTATGGTGCGCAGGAGGGACGGTACGTGTCGGTCAATCATCCGTTTACCGCTCCCATGCCCGAGTGGTTAGAAAGAATGGAGAGTCACCCCGCCGAAGCAAAAGCGCAGGCATACGACATCGTTTGTAACGGCTATGAAATTGGTGGCGGCAGCATTCGTATTCATGACGCTTCCACTCAAGAAAGCGCGTTTCGTGTGCTGAACATCTCGCGGGAAGAGGCGTATGAGAAATTCGGGTTTTTGCTGGAAGCCTTGCAGTACGGCGCGCCGCCGCATGGCGGAATCGCGCTTGGTGTGGATCGGATCGCAATGCTGCTTTGCGGTGAGGAGTCGATCCGGGAAGTAATTGCGTTTCCCAAGACATCCAGCGCGCAATGCTTGATGACGGAATCGCCTTCTGCAGTTTCGGAACGGCAATTAAATGATCTGCACATACGGCTGAGGGAATCATGAAGCCATTGAGCGATCAAAAAATCACGACCGTGTATCTGGAGCATGTCCGGCGGCTTGAGGAGGCCATGGGACAGGTGATCCGCGGAAAACCGGAAGCGATCCGGATGACGCTGGTGACGCTGCTTTCGGGCGGCCATCTGTTGATTGAAGATGTGCCGGGGATCGGCAAGACAACGCTTGCCCACACACTGGCCAAATCGATCTCCTGCAACTTTCACAGGATCCAATTTACGTCCGATCTGATGCCCTCGGATATTACGGGAGTTTCAATCTGGAATGCAAAAGAGCAGGAATTTGTTTTCAAGGCGGGGCCGGTTTTTTCCAACATTGTGCTCGCAGATGAAATCAACCGGGCGACTCCGAAGACACAAAGCGCGCTGCTGGAATCGATGAGCGAGTTCCAGGTTTCCGTGGACAACAACACGTACGAGCTTCCCAGTCCGTTCATGGTCATTGCAACACAAAACCCGGCCGAACATTACGGAACGTATCCGCTTCCGGAATCGCAAATGGACCGCTTCTTTATGCGCATCCGGCTCGGATATCCGGACGAATCGAAAGAGCGCGAGATCATCCGCCAGCAGGAATTTGAGCACCCGATCAAGAAGATCCAACCGGTGGTGGAGCGATCCGAACTGGTTCTGCTTCAGGAGCAGATCAAGAACGTACTGGTGGAGGAAGAGATCCTGACCTACCTGCTCAGAATCGTGAATGCAACCCGTACGTCGCCGCTGATCTCTGTTGGCTGCAGTCCGCGCGGCTCGTTGTACTACTTTCGCGCGGCACAGGCCCTAGCATTTCTGAACGATCGCGATTATGTCATCCCGGACGATGTGAAAAATCTTGCTGTCCCCTTGCTTGCGCACCGGATCCTGTTAAAATCATCGACGGTGTTTTATGAAAACCGCGCGGAAGAAGCCGAACGCGTGATCAAACAAGTCGTGGAGACTATACCAATACCTCTGTGATTTCATTGCCGGGAAACTTAGACCTTAAAGCGGAGCTATCGTGAACCAGATTGAAGAGCAGGAATTCAGGGATGCAATCATCGCAACCAAGAAAGACGCGAAATTGGTTGCGGCTGCAAAAAACGAGCGGACGAACTCCGCTTCGGGCATGTATGCCGAGTTTACAAAGCTTCCTGTGGAACGCCGGCGAGATATCCTCGTTTTGATATGCAACGATCACTTCGTTGCATCTCAGTGGAAGATTGCATTTCCGATGAACAATTTTCCTGCCGCAGTTCTTCCCCTTGCAGTCGTGGCTGTGGGGAAGGCCCTGTTTTACGCGCGTGATGAAGACTCGGTTCGCGAGACTGTCCGCGCAATCAAACTCTATGAGGATAGTCCCTACCTCAGACTGGTGAGTACGTGCCTGGGGGATGCGGCCGAAACAACAGGAGAAAAATGTGCGCTTGTCCCCGTTATTCTCACAGCACCTGATGTTTTTGGCTTGATCAAATCGTTGGAACCGTCTTCTCCTGCTTCGGAACAGATTGTGCGGGTTACCGGCAAGGCAGCAATGTACACCAGAGACCTTGAATCCACACTTGCAGTTTCCAAATTTTTGCATGCACGACGCTATTCGCCCAATCTGGCTGATCTTGCGTCCATTGTAGAGAACTCCATCTTCCTGGCTCGCGACAGATGTAGCGTGCAGCGCATCCTGGACGGTTTCACTGCCGGATCCATTGATGTTGTCCTGCAAAAGAACAACAAACAAATCGCCTCCGCGATCCAGGATGCCGCCTGGAAATTGAAGGATTCTGCCGCAATTCGAAAATATCTTCAGGGTTATCTGTAGCGCCGGGTGAGATATTCCGCGCTCTCAGCGCATCACAAAGCTCATAGAAACGGGAAACCAGACTTTTACCGGGACGCCCTGTTTTTTTGCAGGCTCAAAGATCCATTCTTTCGCCGACGCTGCGGCGGCCTGGTCCAGCAGCGGATCGACTGATTGAATCACTCTTACATCCAGTACTTTTCCTGTTTCGGAGACCAGGACTTCCATTCTCACTGTGCCCTCTAATTTCTTTCCTTTGAGGGCGTCCGGATATTTTGCCGATGATCTTTTGAGAGCTTTGGGATCAGTGACATCCGGGCCGCGATTCACAAGCATTCCCGGTTTCACCTCCGGTTCTTTAGGCGCTTCATGCACAACCGCTTTCGGAATCTCTACCAGTTGCGCGTGGACGGTTGCGGTCTGTCCATCCTTTACGCGAACCGCTTCAGAATAGTCCTGGTACCCATCCTTCTTTATGGTGATGTTGTATTTGCCGGCATTTGTCTTTTCCAGTTTCTTGGGCGTGACTCCGATGACTCGATTGTTTAATACAATGAATGCGCCGGCAGGAGTCGATTCAATCACAAGATCTCCCACAACAGGGGTTGCAACTTCCAACGCAAAAGGTATTTCCGTCTTCGGGCTTGTTTCCGTGAGTTCCACTTCTTGTTCCATATCTTGATAACCTTTCAGCTGAAGTTTTAGCTCGTATGCCCCGAAAGGTAACTCGAGGATTGTCAAAGGAGTGACTCCTTTCTCTTCTGTTCCAAGAAATACTTTTGCTCCTTCGGGAGTTGAGATGATGGTGAGTTCGCCGGTTACCGGTTTTTCGGAAGTCTCTTCATTCTTCAATTTTAGTTCCGCAAGCTTATGTAACCAGGAAGCGTCTGGCCCCGCGTGTTGCTGTCCGGTCCTGTGGCTGAACACGTACAGGACGGCGCCCACTGCGATAACAATTGCTACAGCGATGGCAATCAAGGGCAACCTGTGCGAACCGGCAGCGGCAAGTGTCGCCGCCGGCTGCGGTGCCGCCTGCGCTGCAGCCACCGGTGAAGGCTCGGACACTGACACTGGCTCCGGCACAGATTCCTTTTTGCCAGCCGAAGGCTGTGATTCTGCGGGGGCCGGCGTGGCTGGATCCTTCTCTTCCTCTTGGGGCTCGGGCGCCATTTCCGCCGCGCCATATTCAATTTTTATTTGTGTCTCTTTGTGTTCTTTTAGCGCAAGCTGCTCCTCTTCGATTTCCTGTCGCAGGCTGGAGAGACGCTCATTCTGAGGAGCCACTTGTAGCGCTTGCCGGATCAGGTCGGAGGCGCGAGAAAATTCTTTCTGAGAAACATGGTCCCGGATCTTTTCAATGAGTTTATCAACCAGATCTGAGATTTCCCGTTTGGCGGTCTCGTTGTTGGGGTCCCGCCGCATAATGGTCGCAAAAATCTCGATCGCCTTGTCCAGCTTTTCCTGCTGGATGTGTTCCTGCGCCAGGATTAATAATTTTTCCGTGTTCCTCACGTTTCCCGGTGTGCTGCGGCGCACGATCGTTGGCGTTGGAGGATAGAGCGAAGAGAACTCCTGAAGCGCATCGGCAACCTCGCCGGCGGTCTGGTAACGGTTCTCCGGGTCTTTTTCGATCATCTTATGTACAACTTTGCACAGGGCTTCCTCCAGATCAGGGACCAGATTTTTCAGTTGATCCGGAGGTTCGTTGATATGCTTGAAGATTAGAGCGACAGAGTTCTCGTCGTGATACGGAGGGCGTCCTGCCAGCATTTCATACAGCATGATGCCCAGACTGTAGATGTCGCTCCGCCCGTCCACTTTCTTTCCCAGCGGAAGTTCGGGGGGCAGATAGTGAGGGGTTCCCATTAAAGTACCTGTCTTCGTGAGGCTTCCCTCAAATTGAACGCGGGCTACGCCAAAGTCCATCAAAACCGGCTTTCCGTACTCGTCCAGCATCACATTGGCGGGTTTAATGTCCCTGTGAATGATGTCGTGCTGATGTGCATAATCGAGTGCATCGGCAACCTGCCGCATGATGTGAATTGTCTCATTTGGCGAAATCTTTTTTTCCCGCTGCATCTTTTGGGAGAGAGTTTCACCATCGATATACTTCATGACGAAGTAGTGGATATCTTCTGCTTCTCCGACATCGTAGATATCGATGATGTTTGGATGCGAGAGGGTTGCAGCGGCTCTGGCTTCGCGCTCGAAACGGATTACGACGTCGGCCTGTCCCGCAATCGCCGCAAGCAGGATCTTGATGGCCACCTTTCGCCGGAGTTGAGTGTGCTCGCCCAAATACACTTCGCCAAATCCCCCGACGCCGATTTTTCCGAGGATCTTGTACTTCCCGCCCAGAGCCTGCTCCAGATGGGACATACGGATTGTGGTTTTAGGTTCTTCACTCATAGTTAGAAAGGTGAATTGAATATTTGAACATAACTGTGTGATGAATTCAATTCAAATAGGATTTCACCGGTCACGGGATGGAAACGCCGTAAATCGGATGGATACCAAGTTGCGGATCACTTACCCGGATCTGTTTATTAAACCAGCCGCCGTCTTGGGGACTGAAAGGCAGGTCCTGCCGGGTGAAGATCCAGAAACTAAGCTGGTGGTCACCCGTGAGACTCGCTGTATTCACAGGGGCATCAATGCTGATCGTTTGTCCCCCTTCGAGAATAAATTCCTGAGCGCCGCTTTCTGTTTCAAAGTTTTTCCACGGCTGTGGTTCGCCGATCTCGCTGAAGAACGCTTCCAGATATCCTGTGATCCTTCCATTGGTCCGGTTGCGAATTGCGCAGTGAAGTTGAAGGGGTTGATTCGGGTCGAAGCTCAGGTAGGGAAGAAACGGTCCGGAAGGGGGGAGCGGCGAGAGTTGCGCGCCGGTGATCTGGATCGTGGGAGCAATTCGTCTCAATACCGGCGCTTCGGAGATACCGCGCCAATCGAACTGCACGGGCTGGTTTGAGCTCAATCCTGGATTTGATTGAGAGCATAGCGTGAAGCGGGAATTCTGCATGATCGGAAAAATAGCGAAGGGGAATCCTTCTTTTTGATGAGCGGTTGCGGAAGATTTATTTCTTTGCAAGATGGTTTCTTCCAATTTCGCGTTTTTCACGGTGACGGAATACGCAGCCTGTTCCGCGGGAAATTCCAAGGAAAAGTAGCCGGTGGGAAGCGACAAGACTTCTCCCGGGTGGGTCAAATGATAGGTAACAGTTTCAGGGCTCCCATCCACAGCGGCCAGAAATTGGGGCGGGTATTCCAGGCGGCGTGTGGAAAAGACTTTGATCCGGTAATCCGGAATCAATAAGGGATGCGTGATTAGATCCAGGACCATTGTGCCCTGCTCACTGCCGTCATGAAATAGTTTCAAGTAATAGTCCCGGTACGTCATCGCGGAAGGTCCTTCTGTGAAATACCGCATGTACTGACCGCTGGAAGCCACAATATACTCAAATCCATGATCACGAAACCAGAAGAAATCTTTTTTTGAAACGATCAAATCGGCCGGTGAGAAATTTTCAATTTGGAAGAACCTGGGATCCAACTCCACTTGTTGATATTGCAAGACTGCGATCCTGGATCCTTTGGGCAACCGGTTGGTCATCCATAATTCGGCCTTGCTCCGGTTATCCAACCTGGACAACAGATACGCCTGTACAGTTGTCCTGTGGTACGGCCAGTAGAGTAGAAAGCAAATCAAGAATACGAGTGCCGGCTGGTACAGAAAACTCCCCTGCCGTCGCTGCAGTCGTTTGCAGATTTCGTCAACGCAAAGTCCGGCCCAGATCGCGAGAAATGGGTGGAGCGGCAGCAACCCGTGTACCCTTCGGGTCTGAAACGAACACAGCCAGAGGAACACAGTAACCGGGAAAATGGCAACGGCCAGACCACCGCCGCGAAACAGGCTGAGCAACAATCCGGCCAAGGCAACGATCATCAGAGGAATCCAGTAGTCATATCGTGAAAGAAAATCCAGGTAGTAAACGAAAATATTTTTTCCGTAATAATCTTCTCCGGAAAGATACAGCCGATTGATCCGTTCCAGCAAAAGCGGCACCGGCCCGGGGCTTGCAAACAAGAAGACGTTTGTTGCTACAAATACGGTGGCGAACAGTAAGAGCGATTGCAGCAGCCAGAATTTGGGCGTTCCCTTCCTTTGTTTCCAGAAGACGATCAACAGGACGGGCAATAACGGAAGACCGATTGTGTACTTCATGGAAAATGAGATACCGGCGAACAAGCCGAACAGGCGGTACAGTGTTTGTGACGGAGAACGGATGAGAAGCAAAGAGCAATGAACTGCAAGCAGCACAAAGAAAATGGCGGGAATTTCCGGGCGCAGCATATGACTGAATTCGATGTGCTGCGGTGTTCCCGCGAAAACAGCCATCGCAAACAGCGCGGTTCGTTCCGAAAAGAATTTGCCCAACCGGTAGGTTATGTAGACGCTCGCTGTTCCAAAGGCCGCGCATACGAGCCGGCCTGTAAAAATGAAGGAGTCTGCCGGAACAGAAGCGATACCGGAATAGCATCCGCCCATGCTGCCCAGGATATAAAACAGGTACAGAAATGGAAGAAACAGATAATAAGCCAGTCCGGGCAGGTCGAAATGGTGCGGATTCAAGTCACCGCTTTGCAGCATCTGAAGAAGGATCTGCAATGTATCGCTCTCTCCGTACAATGTATGGAGAGGGAGCCCCGTGGAGAGGTCTTTGAATCGGACAACGGCCGCAAAGAGAAAGATGATCCAGAACAGGAGTTTCGATTTTAGATTTGAGAGTTCAGAATTCGACATGGATCACAGCGGAAGAAGGATCTCAAACCTCGTGCCTTTGCCAGGCTCCGATTCCAGAAAAATGTTCCCCCCGTGATCGGTGATGATGCGTTGAACAATTGCAAGACCCAATCCCGTGCCCTTTCCCTTGGTGGTGAAGTAGGGGGTAAAGACCTGTTTCCGAACCTGTTCACTCATTCCCTGTCCGTTGTCTTCCACGGTAAGATGCGCCCATTGCCGGTGTTGATATTCGCGCTGACCGGTGAAAACTCTAATCATACCACCGGCATTCGGATCAACCGCGTCGATAGCATTTTGCAGCAAGTTGTGCAATACCTCAGAAACTTGTTCCGGATCGAATGATAGGGGCGGGAGATCGCCCGGCTCAAACTGGATCGCGGCGCTTCCCTGATACAACTGCACGGATCTGTGGATCACTTCGTTGAGATTTCCCGGTTTGAAATTAGGAGCGGGGAGTCGCGCAAACCTGGAAAATTCGTCGGCCAGATGGCGGAGTTTTTCGACCTCTTCGGCAATGCTGTTGCTCGATTCCAAGAAGATCTCCGAAAATTTTTCCGGCGCCTTTTCCATGCAAAGCCGGAGATTGGCAATCGAGGTGCGGATCGGTGTCAGCGGGTTTTTGATTTCGTGTGCCAGATGCCGTGCGATTTCCTGCCATGCCGCAATTCGTTCCGTTTGCAGCAGTTTTCTTTGCTTTTCCGTCAGTTGCTCCGCCATGCGGTTAAACGCTTTCATGAGGGAGACAATTTCGCCGCTGCCTTCCTCCTTCACTCGAACGTCGAGATCACCCTGGGACATTTGCAGTGCCGCGTCGCGTAAACGTGTTAACGGGCGGCTGATCCAGAGTGAAAGCAGGTATCCGGTGAGGAGACAGACTGCAAGGGTCGCTGCCATGAGGGTGATCGCGTTCCGGATGATATCCCGCTTCTGCTCGAGCAGCTCACGCTGCGAAACATGCACCCGGATAGTAACTGCCGGATGTCCAAGATAATCTTCCAACCGGATCGTTCGGAAAATCGTGGCAGAATCCTGTTTTGTTTCTTCGGGTGACGAGAGTGGTGCTCTGCCTTCTATGATTTCTGCCTGGATGCCGGCGAGCTGCAATCTTTCGAGCCGCGGCCTCAGGGAATATCCGCCGCGGAGAAACAGAATCCGTTGACCGAAACTGACTTTCTTGCGTATCTCAATTCCCGCCGATTCATCAAACACAATTGCAGGTTCATCGAAAGGGAAATCGCTTCGGGGATCGTTTTTTCCGAATGCCTCCGGGTGCGGACTTTCGCTGAGAATAATTCCATCCGTGGAGATCACCGAGAAGACGTCCAGAGTCGTTCGTTTGCGCAGCCTATCCGCGAATCGAACCACCTCCGTATTGAATTCGGGTGGATCGGAAAGAATCGCTGCAAGCACAGTTTCATTCTCTGTAAACAGGTTCGACGATAGTTGTTCCATTTCATTCCGGAGGTTCTCTTCCAGAAGCGCAATTCGTTGTTCAATGATCGCCGTGTTTTGCCGGACCAGCGTATCGGCCTGATGAGTATAGTTGCGATTGAGCTGGCGATAAAGATAAGAGGAGATGACTGTAACAAAGAGGGCGGTACCCAGAAACAGCAACAGCGTGATCTTTACGGGCAACTTCATTGTTGCAGCCAGCAGTTCGCAAAGTCCGGATAGCCATCAGCGCGGATGATCAGATCGCGGATCTGTTTACGCGCCGCAATCCGGCTGGTGTGAATGAGGAGCGGCACCACAGCGCCGGATGCTTCGAGCTGATCCAACGCATCGTTCCATGCCTCCTCACTCCATCCTTCGCCAAACTGTTCGCGAAGCCAGCGGTAACGAAAAAGGTCAAAATTGTTTTCCCGGACGGCCTGAAAACGAAAGGTGATCTGCGGCGCGCCCGCCGGCGCGGTCTGTGATTCGTTCACGTGAAGGCCCGCCTCCCTCCATTGGATCAGAAGCCGCCTCACAAGGAGTCCGTAAGGATGATCGGGTGATACGGAGTGTGAAAATAGAATTGACTGCGGAAACGATGCGGGAGCACCGGCGGATTCCTGAGGTTGCAGAACTTCAGCATGATCATTCAATACGGCCCTGGCAAGCTCTTCCGGATTGATTGCGGAACGGATCGCTACAACCTGATCACCAGGTAGATTCATTGTCTTCAGATAGAGAAAGAACTTCGGTCCGTTCGCAACAATGATGTCTTGATCCCTGCTGATCTGTTGAAATCTGGCTTCGGGAATCGGGCAAAGATCGACATCGTTGAGCTTGAAAGACAAATAAGGATTGATTGGATCGACTTCGACGGGAGTAATGGAATCC
>CAZDDB010000042.1:0-4587 GCA_964504105.1 uncultured Acidobacteriota bacterium | reverse complement strand
GGACGTCCGGAAGGGCAGTATGTGTTCGCCTCAAATCCAAATTGCGTCTTGCGAAACGGCAGCAAGGAAGCGGAAAGGGACGGAAGAAGACAGGAAGAAGAGAGAATCGCTTTCAGGATTTCTTCTTCCGTGCTCCGGATCACCAACTCTCCATTTTTCAAGGAGATCGAGGACGGATGTTCGTGTGTGAAATACGGATAATCGAGGATCCAGTGGCATGGATGGGACGTCTGCTGCAAAGCTTCAACCTGCCTGCTCATTTCCTTCAGTGTGGCGGAGTTTAGAGAGCGGAGATCCAGGGACAGAGAAGTTTCATCCAGCTTGTAGGGAAACGGTATGTTAGGTCGCAGAGAATCTTCTGAGGCCTCAAAAAGTTGCTGTGTCTCGATGGACTGCAGCAATTCCTCCGGAACGCGCAGATTTCCGCCGTACTCTTGTCTCAGCACCGGCGTTGCATAAGACGCCATCAACAGCAAAATGAATCCGGCTGAAAGGATTCGCCCCCTAAAAGACATCCATCGCCTCAACCATAAATCCCTTTGCAGTTTTCAAAGTGACCAGCAATTCCTGGACGCCGTCTTGATTCAAGTCCGAAATAGCGAGATCCACGATGTTCCCCTGCACCGGCCGTATCGTTTCCAGAACCACAGAATCTTCACGGGCACGGAATTTCATCACGGCATCCGGTTCATCCGAATTTACCGGCGATGAGGTGTACAGGACTGGAAACAAACTACAGAGTGTCGCTCCGCACCGGACCGTTGATGGAACGAGTTTCCCTCCACGGCCAATTTGAATGGTATAGGTTGTGTCAATTACGGCGAGACCGCTTTCCGGGATCGGTTCAAAGTCATAGAACCGGCCATCCTGAAGCGTGTACCAGTTGACTCCCGGTTCGGGAATGGGCAGCCAATCCGGTCTTTCCGAATACGCTCCCGGAGGCGAATCAAAGTTGTCCGTAAAGTAAAGCGGATTTGCCAGATTCTGATTGAGAATCAGATATCCTTTTGCGAATTTCATGATCTTTCCTGAAGGGGCGCGGGACCGGATGGAACCAAACAGACTTTCTGAAAACTGAATTTCTTTTTTCTGTCCGTCTTGCCAGCTGAGGACACAAATCCGGTTTGCAAACAACAAAATCAAACGGCAACCGTTTTCTGTGCATGCGGGGAGGACATCCAGCGGCGCCTCTGTAAGTTCCGCCACAACGGACGGCACTTTCGGCCGTTCTTGCGGCACACTCTCCGGAGGCGGTTGAGAGGCTGCCGGTGGAGGGGATTCCTGCGCAGGCGATTCTGTTTCCGGTCCTTGCGGCGGTGGCTGCAACGGCTTCTTCCGGCATCCGCCTATCAGCACAGCGATGCACAACATCACCACCGTAAGTCTCATCGCACTATAATACTACGTGGGGAATGGAGCGCAGGCTTCCAGCCTGCATTCCGGTCCGCAGGCATCTTGCCTGCAATGGCGACTCTCTTGATGGCCCGCTTCAGACACGGGCCACGAATTTCCTATGCGATATTACAGCACGAATCGAAAAGCGCTTCCCGTTTCGTTCCGTCATGCCGTGTTGAAGGGACTTGCGGAGGATGGCGGCCTTTACTTGCCGGAGCGAATCCCCGCCATCGACTTCCCATCCGGAACCGCCTTTCAAGAAATCTCGTACGAAGTTCTAAAATGTTTTGCGGAGCCGGAAGTTCCCGGCAGCGTTCTTCGGGGAATGATTGACGAAGCGATCAACTTTGATGCTCCGCTGCGAAAGCTATCGGATCAGATCTACGTGCTGGAACTGTTTCACGGTCCGACTCTGGCGTTTAAGGATTTTGGAGCCAGAGTGATGGCCCGTTTGATGTCCTACTTTGTTCGGGGACTCAACAGAGAGCTGACCGTTTTGGTAGCGACTTCCGGCGATACGGGGAGCGCGGTGGCACATGGTTTCCTTCGGGCTTCCGGAATCCGTGTGATCCTGTTGTATCCCGCTGGAAAAGTGAGCCTCATTCAGGAAAAGCAACTGACCACGCTTGGGGAAAACGTCGTGGCTTTGGAAATCGGGGGCACGTTCGATGATTGTCAGGCGCTGGTGAAACAGGCGTTTTGTGACCTTGAGCTGCATGGAAGTGTGCAGCTAACGTCTGCAAATTCAATCAACATCGCAAGATTGATTCCTCAATGTTTTTATTACTGGTATGCAATGGCTCAGCTTGAGGCAGATCCCGGCTCCGTATTCATCTCCGTTCCCAGCGGAAATTTTGGCAATCTTACTGCCGGCTTAATTGCAAAGAGAATGGGGCTTCCTGTATCGAGTTTTGTCGCGGCATGCAACAGCAACAGTGTGGTTCCGCAGTATCTGGCCTCGGGAAAGTTTGAGCCGCGTCCCTCTGTTCAGACGCTTTCCAACGCGATGGATGTGGGCAATCCCAGCAACTTCGCACGGATGCTTGCGCTGTATGATCATGATGTGTATAAAATGCGGAAAGATGTGTATGCATCCAGCTTTTCGGATACGGAGACGCGCGCCGCGATCCGCGAGATTTTCAAACGGTATGGATATGTGGCCGATCCGCACGGAGCGATCGGTTATCTGGGGTTGAAGAAATTCATGGAAAACCAACCGGCCGGGGCTCGTGGAATTTTTCTGGAGACGGCTCATCCTGCAAAATTTGCGAATATCGTAGAAGAGGTTCTCGGACAAACAGTCGAAATTCCGGAGCGACTGAAAGAATGTCTGAGCAAAGAAAAGAAAGCGGTGCCGCTCTCGAACCGCTATGACGAATTCCGGTCGTTCCTGCTATCGTAATTGGGGAGATGAGGTCTTTAGCGGGAACGCTTTTTCCCGGTTCCTCTTCGTGACGCCGGCGGCAGCCGGTCGGGCTCGTCCGCAGTGACATTCGGTACTTTCGCAAGCGCTTCCAGGAATCGACGCCTGGATCCACGGGATGCGCGCCGCTCCAGATAATCGACCGTAAGCAATGCAGCCATCTTTTCCGCGACTGCGGAACTGATGAACTGATTCATGGACACGTCCTCCCGCTCTGCGATCTCTTTCAAATGCCGGTGAAGCGAATTTGGTAGCCTGAGGCTCAATGCGCTCATGTGATTTCTCCGATTTCTCTGAGGAATTCCGCCGGTGTGAGAACCTTGATTCCGAACTGTTCTGCACCGAGAAAGTCCCTCTTGTTGTATGTGATTACATTCTTGCATCCTGCCGCAACCGCGACCTCCAGCAGCAGATCATCCTTCGGATCGGGAAGCCGTGGCCGCCAAAGGAAAAAAATGTCCTGCCGAATGGCGCTGGCACACAGGTAGTCCAGCAACCGTTCAATACCCGCCGCATTCAAGGAGATCCCACTCTCCTTTCGCAACATAGCGTCTTCGTATTCAAGTACCAGCGGTACCGAAAGAGCAATTTCGAATCTTCCAGTGCCCACCATTAGAAGCAATTTGAACGCTGCTCCGTTCTTCGATCGTAATGCACTCACGAGAATATTCGTGTCAAGTACGACGCGAGGCAAGTCCACGTTGGTATTATAGGCGATACCACATCTGAGGACAAGGGAGAAGGGCATTTTGGGCTGGAAGCGGTGCAACTCTCCACCCGGTATAATGAATTCGAGTGGTTTCTACTAGCGCACCAGCGCTGGCGTTGTGAAACAATGAATCCGATCACACATTTATTTCTCAGCTGGACTGTTGCAGAGGAAGCAGGGCTCGGATCGCGGGATCGAGCCTGTGTTACGTGGGCAGGTGTTGCGCCCGACCTGGATGGTTTATCTTTGCTCCCGGATCTTATCGTTCGGTGGTTGTACGGTGTGCAGATCGGATACTACTTTGAGTATCATCATTTCCTGACTCATGGGCTTCCTGTGGCGATACTGACGGCTGTACTCGTCTTTTGTGTGGCGCGTGCTCGGTGGAGAACTGCGCTTCTTGCATTGCTTACATTTCATCTCCACTTGTTTTGCGATCTGCTGGGTTCCAGAGGTCCGGATCCCGCAGACCTTTATCCGATTGCATACCTGATGCCATTCTCCAGAAGGCTGATCCTGGAGTGGTCCGGACAGTGGCCGTTAAACGCATGGCCCAACATCGCAATCACGCTGATGTTGATGGCGCTGATCCTTGTGCGCACTGTCTACCGTGGCTACTCACCAGTTGCTCTGTTTTCGCAACGCGCAGACAAGGCCGTCGTGGCCGCTCTGCGAACCCGCTTCCAGCCGCGATAAGCCAAGGCCCGGATGAGACTGTCTACAAGCACCGGGATATGATTCACGTATGCGTTTTCCGTCATGGTGGCTAGAGTGTCTTCGGTGTTTTTGGTGGCGAATTCGAAACGAACATGATCCTCCCAAAGCCGTTGCAGGGTTTCCCGATCGAGTTCCATGATTTACTCCTCTCGCACGTTTATGATGTGAGAACTTTTTCGATGCGGCGATCGGGATGAGCCACATGATCGCAACTAGAACGTACAACCCGCAGGCGGGCCACGAGTTTACAAACGCAAGTGAAATTGCAACTAAATAGATCACAACCGGTATTTTGCCTTTAAAATCGCGGCCAACGGCGGATGCAAGAATGGAATCGCTTCCA
>CAZDDB010000041.1:8569-17409 GCA_964504105.1 uncultured Acidobacteriota bacterium | reverse complement strand
GGACGGCGGTGTATCAATGATACTTACCAAAACCTGGCCCGGAAGATCATCAAAGTCCGGCAAGGACAGAGCCGGAGGCGTCGCGACATTTACAAAGGGAAAACGAATTCCATTTACGATGATCTCGCTGCCGCGAATTTCCTTCGGAGCTTCAAAACCACGAGTCGCCGCAATTGCAACCAGCTCTTCAATCGGCTGATCATTATCGCGAGGATCAGGATCAAATCCGTAAACTCCATCCCCTTCCACGCCAACGCCGCCAACAAGCCTGCCGTTCTTATAAAGAGGCACACCGCCGGCGTCAGCAGAAAGTCCGAGCGGTAGTCCCGGAGTCTTAACGTCACTGCAAAGTAGCTGGGAAAACTGCACGCCAAACAACGGACCGCCGGAAACAAAGCTGATCCCTGGGGGAAAATGCTCCTGCACAATGAAGCTTGCAGTGCGTGTTGTAAACGCATGGCCCTGACTGCTGAGGAAAGCTCCGGTGCCTGCCTTTGAGATAGCGCCAAATTCTGCGGGAACGTCCACGAGTTTTGGATCACCTCCGAGCCCGCCCGGAATCGATGTCTGATCCGGAGAGTCGTCCATCTTGAAGACACCAAGGACGTTTCCTTCCTTATCGGTAACCGCGACAGTTGCGCGAAATCCGCTCGCTTGAGCCTGGACCACAGCCTGCGCGATGATCCTCTCGACATCTGCTTTTACCAGAAGCTGGTCGTCACTGACATCCAGTTGCACACTTGCGGCCAGACCGGTGCCCAAATCTGTTACCTTCACATTGAGCCCTTTGGACGACCGTATCTCGCGTTCCTGGATTCCGGTCACAATCAGTTTTTTTGAGCTGCTGAAATGAATGCCGTCAAAATCAACCCTGTTGGATCCGCTCTGAAGAGCAACATCCATATCCCGGCTGAAGTTGGCGCCACGAATTACAAGCTTCGCAGCACCCCATTTGTAGTAAGACTTTTGCGCATTGATTTGAGGCGCCGGAGCCGCAGCGTAAAGGAAACTAGACGGGACAACAACAGCGAAAAGGAAAACTGGCCAGAACCGCCTGAAGCAGGACACGTCTTGAACAAATCCCAATTGCATCCCCTCCGTGCTTCCACTTTAAGGCCAATGATATGCAGTGTCAAGAAAGATCTTGTGCCGCTTGTGATATTCTTGCTTCATCGATTTTTATCGGAGATATGTCTAGAGAACACACCAGCCGGCGGGAGATTCTGGAAGCCATTCGCGGGATTCCATCGATGGTAGATTTGCTTTCGATGGAGGAAGGCCATTTCCTGCATGAGCTTGATCTGGAAGTCATCGTCTACGGCCGCAACTACAACGGGAAGAAAGTTGGGCCATACGTGCGCTTGCTCACTTTTGAACCGGGTGAAACGATTGTCCGGAAGGGCGATTGGGGGGGCAATACGTATTACATTGTAATAGAGGGCAAGGCTTCCGTAACGGATACAGGAGCACCCGGCGGCAAGACCGGCACGTTACCCGCGGGGCTCCAGTTCGGAGAGATGTCGATTCTTGCTGGAGTGCCCCGCAGCGTAACTGTAAAAGCGCCCGACGACCAGCCGGTTCAGATTCTCGAAATCCAGAGACCGGCGATTCGTCTGCTCCGAAAACTCCCAAAAGTCAGCGAGATCATGGACCGCAGCTACAGAACCTACGCAAAAAAACAGGCGCTCGATGATTTAAAAATTTCAACAGAACTGCCGGAAGCGATGGCTGCATACGTTGAAAAGATTTCCAGTCTGCGTGTCTACTCCAAAAACCACCTTCTTTGCCAGGAAGGATTAAGAATTGATTCCATCTACTTTATTCGTGACGGATGGCTTCGCCGAAGCAAGGAACGAACCGACGGTCCGAATCCCGGGAAATGCCCCCGTTGCGAATCGACGCGCGAGAAGGGGCTGCTTTTTTGTACTACATGCGGGGAAAAGCTGTTTCATGAAGACTACCTGGGAAGAGGGTTTTGCTTCGGTTTGGAAGGAATAAAGTCTCTCGAAACATGGCCTACTACAGTTACCGTAATGGGTCGGACAGAAGTCTGGCAAATTCCTTTCGTCAAGTTAGGGGATAACCTCGCGCTGCGCGAGGCGCTTGCCAAAAAGATGGAACCATTTGCTCCGAGACCGATTGCGCCGCCGGCAAAGCGCGAGGACTCTGAAAAGGTCGCACAGGAACGCCTGATCAGCACGGGGTTGGTGGATGGAACGAATCTGCTGGTCATGGACATGGACCTGTGTGTAAGATGCGGGAACTGCTCCCTGGCATGCCACAAAGTGCACGGACAATCGCGTCTTCTGCGCGAGGGAATTCATGTGAACCGGCTCCTTGCAGGACGGCGACAGAGTTTACTATCTCCGGCCGTTTGCATGCATTGCAAAGATCCCGAATGTTTGACGGGATGTCCCACCGGCGCAATCGGACGTTTCGATAACGGGCAAATCGACATTACGGCAAAGACTTGCATCGGCTGCGGAGATTGCGCCTCGCAATGTCCATACGACGCGATTTCACTTGTTCCAAGAAAACCTGCGCCTTCCGCCGGTCCGCTGAAAATGAAGGAGAAAATTCTGGAGCTGCTTCGAATTCGCCTGGATCCGCTCCCTTCTCCGTTCAAAGAAACCGAAGATCTGGTGGCCGTAAAATGTAACCTGTGTCAGGGAACGCCACTGAATCCCTCCGGCAGAAAAACGGAAGTGTACAGTTGCGAAATGAGTTGTCCCACAGGGGCGTTAACGAGAATCTCTCCAACCAGGTATTTCACTGAGATCGGCAGGATCGAAGGGTTGACTGTTCTGGATCGCACTCATGCGGTTGGCAGGAACATTCATGTTTCCGATCCGCCCAAGCGTCTGCTGCATCTTGCAGGGATCGTTCTGACACTTTTTCTTACAGCTGCCACGATTCTTGGAATTCAGACGTTTGGCTTGGGAGAGCGCCTGGCGGGATTCCTCAACATGAGATGGCTGACCGGAATTGTTGGTCTGATGGCTATTGCCGGAGCGATGGCTTACCCGTTTCGGCGACAGGTCTACACCAGGCGGCGGGCTCCGTTACGATATTGGATGATCGCACATTCCTATGCGGGTTTGATCGCGGCGATTCTGATCGTGCTTCATGGAGGCAGCGATTCGGGGGGCATCCTGACGACGGCGCTGATGTGGTCCTTTGATCTGGTTGTGTTGACTGGACTCTTCGGCATCTTCTGCTACGTTGCTGCGCCGCGTCTCCTGACCCGAATCGAAGGCGCACCTCTTCTGCTGGATAGCCTGCTGGAACGACGCACGGAGCTTCGGAAAAAAATCAGCGAAATCAGCGCTACCGGATCAAAAACACTGCAGGATTCGATTCGAAAAAAAGTGTTGCCCCGATTCATCTCGCTCGGTTACCTGCTTCGCCAGTATCTGAAGCGCGAGGACATTACAAATCTGGTAAACAGTGCGAAGCGCGAGTTCAGTCAAACGGGCATGTCCGCCGAAGAGCAGACGGCGTTGGAAGAGGCGGTCGAATCCGCTTCTACACTCCGTAGAATCGATGCACTGATTCTCCTGCACCGAATTCTGAAGCTGTGGCTCGTTCCCCATGTAGTTTCGACTTCATTGATGCTTGCCCTGATGGTAATTCACATTGTTCAGGTAATTTACTTCGCGTGGCGTTGAGGTTTCATGGCCCTTTCTAAATTCATCGTTATCCGGAAAGATCTGGATCTGGATGAAGTGTTGCTGGAGAGCGAAGGACTTACGATCGGAAGGAACCCGCAGAGCGATATTTACCTGAACCACAGATCAGTTTCCAGACTTCATGCCGGCATCAGCGTGATCAATGATGAATACTGGATCTTCAATCTTTCGAAGCTGAATGGAACAGTATTGAACGGGGAGCTTTGTGACAAAGTTCCTCTGATTGATGGAGATGTCCTGCAGCTCGGACCCTATCTTTTGCGTGCTTCGTTTCGGGAGGCCTGTCCGCGATGTTCGGCCGATCTTTCGGCAAGCTTGAAGCAAGAGCCACCGCCGGCGAACTGTCCGGTTTGCGGAAGAGCACGCAAAGAAGGATCGCAGTTTTGCGTAGATTGCGGCTTTGATTTCTCAGGACGGATCGCGGAAACATGCCGGGCGTGCGGGACAAAACGCGAGAAAGGTGGACGCTTCTGTATCCAATGCGGCCGGGATCTTCAGCTCCGTACACTTTCTCAGGATCAATGTCCATCCTGCGGATTGCAAGTGCCCGAAAAACGCATCTCGGCATTGTGTCTCACTGTGGAGATGGGAATCGCGATCAAAACCCTTAGCGCGGACGATGCCGCTTCGGGAACGGTGCTCTTTGGAATGAGGACCGTTGTAGGGAAAAAGGTCAAGACTCGCCAAGGAACAGCCAGAGTGATCGGCGCCACCGCATTACTGACAAGTTACCTGCCGCCTTCACAGGATCAGGCGCTTCAGATCTTCTGGGCAAAAAGAATGAGGGAGGAAGGCAAGCTCGGGAGGCGGCTTGAATTCGCCCCCCGGGAAGACCAGAAATTTGGTAAATTTCAGTACAACTGGCGCTCTACAGGTGACCTGAAGCGTCTCTGGCGCAAAGGGTTTATGACCTGGGGCTCGATCGTATCCGGCACATTTTCCATTCTTTTCTTGTTTTTCCTCCCGGGTGCGTTTTCACCAGGCACGGTTTCCACATCACATGCGAAGAAGACTGTCGAAAGAAGCTCGATTGCAATTCGCCCCAACGCAAACTCCTGCTTTACCTGCCACACTCTTCGGCCGATGCAGCAAAACTGTACTTCTTGCCACGCAACTGCGCAGTTCACAGCCACAATCTCCAGGGCGCACATGAAAGCAGAAATTGGCTGCGTCGGATGTCACGGCGAACACCAGGGCACAGGATTCCGGCCAGGAATCGTGGCATCCTCCACATGCATCAGTTGCCATAACGATACGTACATATATGATGGCGAACGTCTCGGAACGCCACACGGAGGAACGGTAGGATATCCGGTTGAGAACAGAGACTGGAAACAATGGGCCGGTGTCACTCCCGAACGATGGAAAGCGAGAGGCCTGCCGGGGACTCCCTCGCGCTATTCGAAGATCGCGCAATTCCACATTCTGCACGTCCATTTTGGACAGATTGTGAATGGGAAGGAAATCACTACGCGCTGCGCCGACTGCCACGTCACCGGAAATCAACAGAGCGCACTATTTCGTGAGGCTCCGCGCGCTTCTTGCGCAGCGTGTCATTCCACTTCCGGTTTTTCGGAGAACCGTATGCAAGCCGGACCACTCTGTGCGTCGTGTCATGAACAACATGGAACCTACAAAGAGCTCAAGGCTTCCCCGCGAAAATGGATGGAGCCGGTGCAGGTCAACGTCCGGAACATTCCAGTGCTCGGACAGGGTGGAGCTCAAATCATCCGGCAGCAGGGTGGAACTCAGGGTTTGAGATCTTATCTGCGAAATGCAGGCGCTCTTCCGGCCTTCGGATGGTTACAGTTGTTCGGAATTATCTTTATTTTCGGCTTCGTTTTTGCCGTTGCAGATACATTTAGAAAACGCAAACAGTTTGATACTGCGAGCACGTCGGCTCCGAATGCCGTGGAATCAAAGCCAACCACTGGATCGCTCAATCTCGCGAAGATTGCAGCCGAAGGCCCGAAATATCCCTATCCTGTTGTGGATCCCCTCCTTTGCATTGGTTGTCACGCATGCGTGGAAGCCTGTCCGCACGATGTTCTGGCAATGGTGAACGGCATCTCCACTCCCGTGGCGCCTGACCAATGCATGGAAGATACAAGTTGTACGATTGAATGCCCAACACAACCAAAGGCTTGTGTCGTTCTCAATACGACAAAGGTGATCCCTCCGCGAAAGGTCCCGCAGCGCGATCAGCGTTACCTTACAAGTGTGCCAGGCGTGTACATCATTGGAGATGTCGCTGGAGTTCCGCTAATCAAGATGGCGATCAATGAGGGCGTCAAAGTGATGGACTATATCGAAGCAGACCTGAAGAACGAAGGTCCGAATCCAAACGCTGAATACGATATTGCGGTTGTTGGAGTCGGACCGGGCGGGCTTTCTACCGCTGCGCTCGCAAAACAAAAGGGACTGAAGTATGTCGCGATTGAGCAGGAAAAAGTATTTGCAACCATTCAGGCTTATCCCGCCGGGAAATACGTCTTCTTCAAACCAGACTCGGTGCAAAGTGCAGGATCTGTCCCGCTGGGCGGCGCAGGAGAACTCAAAGAGAACATCGTGGATTCCTGGCTAAAACTGATCCAGCGACAGGGGTTGAGAATTCATGAAGAAGAGAGCTGTAAGAGCATTCAGAAAGAAAACGACATATTCAGGATCACAACGGAACGAGGCAAGGGTTTGCAATCCACCTATACGACCCGCAAAGTAGTGATTGCAGTGGGCAACCGCGGCGCTCCGATGAGATTGGGTGTGCCGGGAGAAGAGATCACGATCCGCATTCCGGCGTACGTTCCCCGCGGAAAAACATGCGCGATCTGCGGAACGCCATACAAGGCAGGTGAACGAATCTGTCAGAAATGCGGCGCAAAAATTGAAGCGCAGCAGCGACCCGCCGTTGCCTCGACGTGCCCGAACTGTGGCGTCTCTTTCGATAAGAGCCAGGCGCTTCGCATGACGATCCGTGAGAACTCCATCGCCTACTCCTGCCAGAACTGCAACTTCAATATTCAGGAAGTTCCCACCGTTGACACTTTTGATGCAAAGGTTAAGTACAAACTTTCCAACCCGGACGATTATCAAAACAAGAAGTGCATCGTGGTCGGCGGGGGAAACTCGGCAATCGAAGCCGCCGTAGATCTCTCCGGATTCAAACGGGATGGGAACAACATCACCTTCACCCGCACAAACGACGTGACGCTGATTGTACGCAGCGACTTTAAGGGCGACTTGAAACTCGGCAACAAAATGAATATCTACGATTGCATGGATGCCGGCAAAGTAAAAGTCCTGTTCGGCGCAGCAATTCAGGAGGTCCGGGAAAAGGAAGTTGTTATCATCAACGTCCGGACCAAGAAAGAAATTGAAACAGTTTTAAACGACTACATCTTCGCCCTGATCGGCAGCGAAAGGCCCACGAAGTTTCTCGAAAGCATCGGCATCAAAATCCCCAAGTAGTGGCAGCGACCAAATTACCAAAAAACAAGCATCAAATTCCAAACAAGGTTATTGAATGGCGGCCGGAGAAGAGATGTGGCATTTCTTGCAGCGGAGTTCCCTCTTCACATCGTGACAGCCTGAAACCCAGCATCCGGATGAGTGCGTTTGCCCGCGCGCCGTACTGATGCGCACGATATCGGGAGCGGCTGTGTTTGCAACCGCCGGAATCACCGGATGGCATGTTTGGCACATAGATTGAATGGAAGGTTCCTTCATGTGTGAGGCATGTTGAAACCTATACCTTTCGTACGTATTCATTCCTGTTGCCGGAATCAGCGATAGCTGTGCATCGATATGGCAAGCCTGGCACGGTCCCAGTTTTTGGCCCGCCTGGTGAGTGTGACAACTGTAGCATTCAGGATGATATGGAATATCCACACGGAGACCATCACTTTGAACCCCATGACAGCTCATGCAGGATGGAAGCTGCTTTTCTTTCTTCATCTTTTCCGGATCGGTATGATCTTTGTGCGAAAAACCCTTCAGTCCGAATTCACGAAGTTTATCCGGAAATGGAAAAGCGGTTACCTTCTCCTTCAGCGGCGTCGAATGGCAGTCTGCACACAGTTGACTTGCGGTTGAAGTGAAGTCGTTGACATGACAATCAATACAAGCCGCGTGTCCCGGCAGATCCGGTTTCGGATTATTATCAACGCGGTTATGACAGTTCTGACATTCAATCTTCTTGTGCTGCTCAATGTGATGGTTAAACGGTTTTGCAGTTTGCAGGACATCGGGAAGTTTCTCGGGTACAGCGGGTGGAGAAACGGCACGCACAGGCAGAGAAAATAGCAACACGACAAGAAACGTGTAAAAGAGACGCATCACCTCTGCGCCAGTTTGCCCAGGATATCAGCGTTCAGCACATCGGGCAGACCAACTCTGCTGTTGTGACAATCCAGGCAGTAGCTTTGTTGGGGAAGCCGGATTTCTTTCAGACTTGCGGCTGCCGGCAGTGTGGCGTGGCATTCGGAACAAAGATCGATCTTGCGGACTGCATCCCCTTTCTTTCGTGAGCGGGTGTCAAAGCGATGATCATCGTGCAGGAAGCCGGGTACAATTGCGTACAATTTCGGCCGCGGAGCTCCCCCAAGTTCATGACACGACCGGCATTCCTTCATCGAAGGCGAAGCCACCGGCTGTTGACCGTGACAAACAAAACAGGAGGAATGATCAAAGCCTGTGATCACATCCGGCACTTTCATAACTGCCAGTTGCACGTCGTGACACGCGACACATTTTAAACTCTGACCTGGGGAAACCTCATAACTCCCTGCGCGCAGTTCGCGCCCCTCCGGATAAGGCTTTGAATGGGAGACATGTGAGAAGGAAATTCCAAGATCTGAAGGCGCATCACGTTTCGGAAATCGAAAAAGCGCGGGAAGTTCCGGCGATTCGGGAATTCCCGAATGACATTCGGCACAAAACTGAACAAAGCGGGTAGTCGTTTCCTTTGCGAAGTTATGGCAAGCTATGCAGGTTGCGTGACCCGGAAATTTTGTTACGAGCGGCTTTGCGAGAGTCACCGTGTGACACGTCACGCATTCAAGCTTCACATGATCCTTTTGCTCGTGCGCGAAATTAGATTGGCTCCGCTGAGCAATTAAGGGTGTGGCGCAAAACAACACGGTGAGGCAAATCAAC
>CAZDDB010000041.1:0-8469 GCA_964504105.1 uncultured Acidobacteriota bacterium | reverse complement strand
CTGTGATCTCCCCAGCTTGTGACATCCGGTGCACAGAACAGGCGCTTTTGCGGCCGTGCGATGACACGTGATGCAAAGATCGTGATAGGCTTCTTCGACAAACAGTTCTTTTCCGTCCTGATTCTTGGGATTTGCGACATCCCCTTCCTGAACATGACAGGACTTGCACTTCACAAGCTGCGGAGCGCCTACTTCGTCGCGCGTATGATGGCATCCGGCGCAGGCGCCTCCTTCTTTGGCTTTCAGTCTTGCCTGCGGATCGGGATTCACTTTCGTTTCGTGTTCTTTGTGATCGAAAGTAACAAGTCCCCGTTTGCCGCCACGGTCCAACAGAATGAGCTTCTGGATGGATTCATCACCCGAAACAACAGGCAATGCAAGCGCCAGGGTCAGAAGCGAGATCAGCCTGAATTTCACATTCGCCTCCTGATGCAGAGAACTTTCCATAACATCATCAGGAGCGAGAAATACGCGACAAGGTCGAATCTGAAAGAAAAAGCTGAGAGTTTTGCCGCTTTGTTGCTATCGATTGCCGGTCCAAAATGATTCTCCAAATCTTCCGGAGTCCGGATTTCGGGGAAGGAATAGATCTTGCCGTCGCGCATATATAGCCGCTGCATTTCCTGCAGGTTTAGCGGACGCGCCCCGCGGCGGCCAAATACGGAAAGCTGGTTTCCGCTTTCATCCACAGCGCGATCGCGGTCCAATCCTTCTGAGACGGCAACAGCCGGTCCATGAGTGTGATATGTGGCAATCAATTCCGGCGACACATCAGGACTGAACCCGTAGTTGCCGGGAGTGCGGTCCGGAGAGGTAAGCTGGACAACACGCAACCCGTTGTGGCCGTCGGCAACATAAGCGAACAGACTGACGTTGGTCATGCCGACCTTCACGTCATGAGCATCGTTGATCTCACCGTTCGCATCGTACGTCTGTACCAGTTTCATCTTTTCCGGATTTTCAATGTCCACAATCGCCAGACCCTGCTTCCCTGCGGCTACGTACGCGTATGTTCTAACCAGGTAGATTGAATTAGCATCTTCTAATGGTATAAACGATCCTTCCACGGCCCGGGGTTGACCGGGCTGGGTGATGTCCAAGGTTTTGACGCCTTCCGCATCGCACACAAAGGCGTAGCGGAACTGGATCTGGACGGCACGTGGAGACTTGAGTGCGGGAGCGCCGACCTCCGAAACGACCTTCGGCTGCAGCGGGTCGTTGAGGTCCAGGATTACCAGTCCCCGGTCGCACGTTATATAGGCATAAGTGCCGGCGATCGTAATGTTGCTGGCGCCGTTCAACAAACCGTCGGGATTAAATGTCAGAGCGCGTTTCAAGAAATTATTCTCCGGATTGCCATCCAGCAATGTCGCCGCGCCCACCAGGATCAAACCCTCGTATTTGTCGGTTACGTACAGATACGCGTAAATGGAATGAATCGGTTGCTTGTCATCACGATTTTCAGCTTCCTCATTTTCAGGTAGATGTCTTCGCGTTGGATCCACCGCCATGGTGGAAGGGGAAGCTACTGCCGTAGCGTACTTTGTCTTGACATAAAACTTCTGACCGATCGGCGAAACGGGCGCTGAGATCAGACGCTCGGAAAAGCCTTTTTGATCTACGTTTGCTACATCGTAAACACGCAGTCCGCCCGGGCCTTCGGCCGCATAAAGATATTCGCCGCGTAGCTGAAGACTCAGTATCTCGCCATGGTGATGGTACGCCTCCTTCAGCCGGCCGCCGTTCTTGCGATGCTTTTCATAAGCTTCCGGATACGCGAGTTTGTGCAACGTGCTTCCGATCACAGCCTGCGGTTCATCCCTTTCGGTAACTACGATCGCTTCAAAACCCTCGTGCTCCTGGCCGACGTAGACATAACGTCCGAGGAAGTTATAAAAGTTTGTGCCCTGCATCAGCGTCATCGCCATCACGGCATTGTTGTTGTTGTCCTGAGAAAGATGGCAGTCGGTACATGCTTTTGTTTCACGCGTACGGACCGTGTGCGGAAAATGAGTGCTGAAGGCGGTGCCGCTGTAGCCTTCCGCCGAAACGGTTTGTTGCTGCGAGTAGATCCATTCGCGCAACGCGTTCTGCGAGCTGACCATGACCGCACAGGCGGAGCGTACAGGCGCAATGCGTCGTCCGGTTACAGATCCGTCGCGACCCAGCATAAACACATCATCGCGAAGAGTCTGAAAATTGTAAGAGCTCCAGTTGCGCAACAGGTCGCCTTCATTATGCTGCATAGGCCGCCGCTGGTTGGCTTTCATGGACAGGTGACATCCGAAGCAGCTCGGCACCCACGAAGAATGGCACGCAAAGCAGGTCATCGAGCTGTTAGGATGTGCCAGACGGCTCATATCGGACGGAGCGCTTCCCCATGTCTTTCCATCTTTCAGGATCGTTTTTGCAAGCCGTGCCTTCTCGTTATAATGCGGATTTCCAGGAGTCAGAGAATCTACAACTTGAACCACTTCCCACTCCAGATCTTTTGTGACGGAAGACCGCTGATACAACTTCCCGTCCTTCTTGATGAAACGCTCCTGGAAAAGACCCGTGTTGCGGTAGTCAGTGATTCGATTTCCACCGGCAGCCGCGGAAGTTAGGACGCGCGGTGAAGTAGGATCGGCGCGCTTGTCGATGGTGCCGTGACAATCGATGCAGTCAATTTCCACTGCGTTGCGCGATTCGCCGTAGAGATTGCCGTTCCCGTGATTGTCTTGCAGGAAGTGACAATCCACGCAATGCATTCCTTTTTCCAGATGGATGTCTTTCAAATGCACCGGGACGCCGGTTCGTTCCTCCGGCTTCTCCGTAGTCTCCCGGACTGACCGCTGCAATTTTTCTGAAGTGACGTCCGGAACAACCTGATCGTTTACATCCAGAAGATTTCCTTTACGATCCTTTTTCAGGATCGAACGGAAAACCCATCCATGACCGTTGAAGTCGGCAAACTGAGTACGTTTCAGCTTTGGATTCAGATCCGTGACATTTTCCAGGAATTGAGGATCGCCCCACAGACCGCGGTACGCGGAGCCTTCCGGATTCCGTTCTTGAATCGCCTGGATTTGCTTTGCACTGTAGCGAAACGACTTCTGCGGGTACATCAGCTCGCCATCCGTTTCCAGGTCCCACCAGGTGTAACCATAATATGTGTTCAAAACCAGCGTGCCGGGATGCATATGACAGACAACGCACTGGCTGGAAGGAATCCCGCGCGTCAATTTATGCATGATCGGATGACCCGGCTCGTTCTTCGGAATTGTAGGATCGGCGGAGTGGCTCAAGCCCGTGTGCCCGTATTGAGCGTAGGGACCGGAATGATAAGGACTTCTATCGTTTGCGTAGACAACATGGCATGCTGTGCAACCGCTGGACCTGTAGTCGCCTGGCTGATCGTTCGTTCCAAAAAACGACAGAAGCGGATCGAGCAATCGCGTCTTTTGAAGTCCTATGAAAACAGTATCCGTCCGAAGCAAAGTGCCGAGTTGCCTCGGACTGAGCAAGTTTTGCGTAGGACGCCCGGGCGGCTCCTCCGGAATCGGATTGCCAACTTCTGCCGACTTCCGGCCGCCGCGCTCAAACGTTCGCAGAATGTTGCCCATCTGCGAAATTTCCCATCTCGGAAGTGGATCGAGAAACGGCAGGATTCCTTTTTGTTGCATCTGTTCCGCTGTTGGCGCCGGATTCGTAACCAACCGTAGCGGAATGCCATCGGCGCCATAAGCTTCGCCGAAACGATAGTTCTTGTAGGGGTATGATCCGTTATTGTAAAGCGCGGCGCCCCAGAGCATCGAACCGGTGTTCATCATGCTGTTTCGAACGCGATGCGGCTCGCCAACATGACACGATGCCGCTCCGCAGCTCATTTCCGCAACCCGCAGATCACCCGGATTGATGAAGCGAATGAATTCGGGACTTTCACGGTTCAGCATGGTGTACGATTGCGGCGGATTGGCGGAACTCTTCCAGTACTCAGGATGACTCGGCTGGACGTGTGCGAGCTTCTTGATTTTCTCATATGCGGCTGTGCCCAAAGCAAGACCCTGATCGACCTTTGCCTCCGCGTTTCCTCCATGGCATTCGGTGCAGCCGATCTCGACGCGTCCGCTGTGCATATCTTCAATCCCCGCGTGACAGCTCAAACATCCTTCGCTTTGCCGCTGTACTTCGGCCGGATCGCGTTTGGATGACGAGTTATCCTGTGCGCCGGCGCCGGCGGACAGGATCATTCCGAGAATCAAAAGTAAGATTCGATCACGCTTCATCCATTCTCCTCAATATGTAAACTTCACCCTGATAAATCCTGAATACAGCGTTTTTGCTTTTGCACCGCAACCCTGTCCCGAACAGTTGGAGCTGTAGATATCCTTCAAACCATCAAGAGGCGTAAGGGCAGAAACTCCGGCTGCAATGATGGCATTTTCATTCAGCAGCGGACGGAAGATGAATCCTCCGCCGTAATCAAATCCGATATTATTGCCGATATTCGGTTGAAAGAGCAGCTCCTCCAACGGCTCTGTGTGATGGAATCGAAGGTAGTTGGAGTTGAGAATCAGTTTCAGCTTTGGAGTCAAATCCGCTTCATAGCCGGCGTTAAAGATAAAGATACCCGGATTTACAAAGTTTGCCTGACCTTCCGTTTTGCTGCTGCGCAGAGTGGGAAGCAGACTGTCCGGGTTGACCAGAGCCACACCCGTTTGCGTAAGACGGATTCCCTGGCTGTTCCAGAAGCTGAATTTTCCGCCCGCAAATTCGGGTGAATCCAGAATCGCGTCAAAGCCCCGCGCTGTATCATCAAATGGATCAGGATCGCCTGAAGCCCAGAAGATAGATCCGCGGTATCTTTGCCAATCTTTATCGATAGACAGCTCAAGCGCCGCCATCTGCGCGTTGATGTCCGTTTCGCGACCGGCAATCGGATTGCGTGAATCGGTGCCCAGCGCTTGATAAAAGGCGTTGGTGATATTGATCTTTCCGATGTGGCCATCGCCTGTCCAGCCGATGTAATAGGCTTTGATTTCATGCACGGCGACGTCCCCGACTGCAGCGGGACGAACGATGAAGTTGTTCTTGTCAAAGTGCAATGTGGGCTCATCGCGGTTGTAATGAAAGCTGAACTGGGTTGTGTACCCGAGTGCAAACGTATCTTGCCGAAAGAGGTTTGCCACCGCGACCTGCTGTTCTCTGAACTCAAACTCATTCAGATCGCTGTTGGTGTCCTTTTCCAGCATCTCAAAATATACGGCGTTGTACTGATAGCGGTTATTGCCGAAGTTGCCGAAGAGCCGCGCGCCCAGATTGACGTCGTAAAATAGGAAGCCGCGAAAATCAGTGATCAGCGGTTGAATTCCCGCCCGCAGTGAAGTGGTGTCGTAAAAAGGATCGGTTGAGAAGAGCCTCGCTTCGCCAAATGCTTCTTGCAAGATAATGTGGCCGTCAGTCCTTGTATTTCCTCTGCGTATATCAATATTGACGATCCCGTTTTCCTGTGTGTGGAGATAGTTGATATTGAAGTTTGGCGTTACATGGATGCGCCAATCCACAGGCTTGAAGGCGGAATCTCCATGAAACAGCTCGGCAGAAAGCAGGAAGTTCTGGCGGAAGAAGTATTGCCGGCCGCGCCCGAAGAATTCGGCGCTGTCGGGGTGCTGGCTGGAAACATCGCTTGGGACTGGCAGCTTCCGGAAGTTGTTGAACGAATCGCTTTCCATGGTGAGCACAAGGAATGTGCGCTGTCCGAAAACAGGGTAGTCGCCCTTGAGGATATTCTGACCATAAGGGTTCCACGCGCTTCCCTCTTTGTAGCGCGGATCTCGCGGGAAGCCGATACGCCAGCGATCGGGAATCGAGTAGGATGCGTCCGGATTTTGGATCGGCTTTGAAACGGTGGAGCGTCCGGCAAAACCGAGTGGCCGGTCAAAAGCTGTTTGCGGAGACGCGTGCGCTGCCATCGGCGCCGGCATTTCTTCTGCAGGCGGGAGTAGCAGGACTTTCCGCGTCACCGGCATGAACTGCGCAGTCATGTCGTGGCACTGTCCGCATTTGGTAAAGGAAACGTTGGTGAAGCGCTCGTTGGAACTGTTTACTTTAGACGCGATGTGACAGCCGATGCAGGAACGATGGTAAATCTCCGTTGCGCTCAGCTCGTATCCGTCTTTGTCCGCCGGGTTCTCCGGATTCCCCTGCGTAAAATGACATGCCGAGCATTTCTGGAACTGCTTTGCATCCGTTACCTGCCGGACCGTGTGGTGGCACCCGATGCACGCGACTGTCGCTGCACGATGGGGATTGGACGGATCCGGATTAAGAACCGGTTCGTGCACCTTGTGATCAAACGGCACAAGGCCGCGCAACCCGCGTTCGTCAAGCTGAATTTGGACACGCTTCGGTGGCTGGCTAAACGCCGGATAGCAGCTATAGATTAGAAGTACTACTGTAACGATTCTCGCGAGAACAATTGCCTTCCGTCCCAACTGTCCCCCTATCGGCCTGCCGGTAGAATAGCATGGCTCAAGCGGATGTCAACCTGAGGGCTTTATGTCTTCTGACCCATGAGACGCTGCTCGATTTCATCGATCCGTTTTTGAAGGTCAGGATTCGAAGAGATCAGAGCAGCTTCCTTGTATGCTTTTAATGCTTCCGTCCATTCCAGATTTTGTGAATGGTTCCGTCCCCGTTTTAGAGCGCGTTTCAGCCTTTCCACGAGGCTCAGATGGGCAGTACCCGCCTCAGACTGGTAGGCACGTGCAGATTGCCGGCGAAATTGCTCCCGCGTTTCTTCGAGCTTCCGTTGGATTACGGCATTACCAGGCGCAATATTTGCTATCCGCTCCAACAAAGTAATTGCTGGTCCCCATTCCATCTTGACGCAACGCGCATCTGCTTTACGCACAAGCTCGCTGCAATAAGCTTCCTGGATCTCCGTTCTGAGCTTTAGCGCGGCCAGCAGCAACGGCTCCTGCAGCAAAATTTCCCCCACCTTTGTCAGCGCCTTTTCATAGTCTTTTTGTTCCCAGTAACGAAGCGCTTCTGCAAGATCGGATTGAACCGTATCAGGAGGTTGATCGCCTGCAGAGGTGGGAGCCAGTTTCTGTTTGTGCCTCTCGGCTTCAGCTATCCAATCCGCGACAGTGGGATCCGCCGGCTGATACCTTTGCGCCTCTTTCCAGAGTTGAATCGCTTCGTCCCAACGCGACTCATCATAAGCCGACATGGCGTTTGAAAATGTAGCCTGAAACCGTTCGCGTACTTTCGCATCCTTTGCAGTTGCAATTTCGATCAGTTTTCCCAGGATGTCAGCGTTTGGCTTTATCCATTCATAACGATCCGATGCAATCAATTGTCGAATCGTACCTGGAATGGTTCCGTAAGATCCTGCCGCAAAGGCAGCGGAAACAAACTTAATCGTACTGCGGATCCGGGTGATCTCATCTGCAAAATCCAGTTCTTTGACCTCACCAATCAGATTGGTCAGGTTGGAAAGCGCCATTGAGAAGTTAACCTTTGCAAGCGGAGCGAGCGCAACCTTCAATTGTCCCTGGAGCGCGATTCTTCTTTCCTCCAACTGCGTTTTATTGAGAATCTGATTGCGCAGAAGTCCGGCTGTCCGCGACAAAGGGTTCTCGTTCACAATCACTTCGGCAAGAGACAGCGCCTCCAGTTCCATGTTTTCAGCGATCAGTTTCCGGACCTCCTGAATCTGTTGAGTTACATTCTTCTCTACCTTGCGTTGCTGTAGCTTCTGCAGTTTTTTTGTGATCGTCTCAATTCTTGGATCATTCGGTCGCAAGTTTCTCGCCGACTCCAAACAGGCTGCAGCCTGCTGAAACTTCTTTGACCCGAACAACACTTCCGCTTCACGCAGATACTCATCCGCGGCTTTTTCTATTTCCTGGTGGACACTTTCGCGCAATTTCCGGACGTGTTCCCGAGCTTCCTCACCAAGCGCATCATACCTGTTGAGCTTGTCCGCAAGCATCCTGGCCCGAAGCAAATTCTTTTTCTTCAGCAGACTGACGACACGTCGAATCTCAGATTTCACTGCCGTGTCTAGAAGTTCTTTCCAATGGGTATCACCCGGATGATTCTTTGCCATAGCGTTCAAACGTTTGGCAGAAATGAGCCGCCCGTCAGCTCCAGAATCATCATTCCGATCCCCGGCGTCCTTCGCGCTTGTTTCAACAAGAGGCTCAAGATCGTGCAGGATCTCGCTCGCGTTCTGGTATCTATCCTTCGGCTCTTTCTGCAAGGCCTTCATGATGATCCGCTCGATCTCGGGGGGGAAATCAGGAACAACCTCCGACGGTTTGGAAGGGGAGAGGTTCATATGCGCGAGGATCATATCCACCGGAGTATCCGCGTCAAACGGAAGACTGCCGGTAAACATTTCATACATAATAACCCCTGCGGAATAGAGGTCCGAACGATGATCGATGTTCTTCCCTTTGAATTGTTCCGGCGCCATGT
>CAZDDB010000040.1:0-17561 GCA_964504105.1 uncultured Acidobacteriota bacterium | reverse complement strand
TAGCGTCTTCGTGGTTTTCATATATGATGGTTCGCGAATGGAGGAATGTATGGCCGGACAACATAAGGTCTCAAAGCCTATTTCATCTTTAATTTTCTCTTTTTTCTTGATCTGCTCTGTCAGCCAATCTGCTTTGGCAGCACAGAAGAAACAGAATGCGCCTGTCATTACAGTCGCTGTGGATGCGACGGAAGCGCCGCGAAAAATTTTTCATGCGCGTCTGGCGATTCCCGTCACGCCGGGTCCACTCACATTCTTTTATCCCAAGTGGATTCCCGGTGAGCATGGACCGAGCGGTCCGGTAATTGAGGTGGCGGGGCTCAAGCTGAGCGCAGCGGGAAAGCAGATTCCGTGGCAAAGAGACCTTCTGGATATGTATACCTTCCACTGCGAAGTTCCTGCCGGAGCAAATTCCTTGGAAGTCTCTCTGGATTACCTGTCTCCCAATAATGTCGAAGGTTTTTCCTCCGGGGCGTCCGCCACGAGCCGGCTTACGGTAATCAGTTGGAACCAGTTGTTGGTGTACCCACAAGGTTGGACGGCAGAGGAGTTGACCTATGCCGCCAGCCTGAAATTGCCTGAGGGCTGGAAGTTCGGCACAGCTTTGCCGGTGACCAAAGAGTCCGGTCAAGCAATTGAATTCAAGCCCGTTTCGCTAACCACGTTGGTGGATTCTCCGGTCATTAGCGGGGCGCACTTCCACGTCATTGATCTTTCACCGGGAGCTACGCCTTCTCATGAAATCGATATAGCCGGTGACAGCGAAGCGGCCATCAGTATGAGTCCGGATCTGATTGCAAAATACAGGCAGCTCGTAGCGCAAGCAAATGCGTTGTTTGAGGCGCATCATTATCAGCAATATCATTTCTTGTTTGCGTTGAGTGACTACGTCTCGAGTTTCGGACTGGAGCACCATGATTCAAGTGATAACCGTGTCGCCGAACGCACTCTTCTGGAGGACCAGTCACGGATGTGGGAAGCGGATCTGCTTCCACATGAAATGGTGCATTCGTGGAACGGCAAATATAGAAGACCGGCCGATCTGACGACTCCCGATTTTCAAAAACCGATGAAGACGGATCTCCTCTGGGTGTACGAAGGATTGACGCAATATCTGGGGGCGCTGCTGACGGCGCGAAGCGGTCTTTGGAGCGCGGAAGAGTATCGTGAAAATCTTGCATGGGTTGCTGCGTATCTGGATCAGCGAACAGGCCGCGCCTGGCGGCCGCTTGCGGACACGGCTGTCTCGGCTCAGTTGCTGTACGGCGCGCGAGAGGAGTGGGAAGATTGGCGCCGCCGCGTTGACTTTTACGATGAAATGCTTCTGATCTGGCTGGAAGCAGATACCGTGATCCGTCAGCAAAGCCAGGGACAGAAGTCGCTGGATGATTTCTGCCGGCGTTTCCATGGCGCTCCCAGCGGCCCTCCGGCGGTAAAGACCTATACGTTTGAAGACGTTGTGGCGGAGCTCAACGCAGTCTGTCCCTATGATTGGAGAGCGTTTCTTGCGAGCCGTGTGAATTCCACCGCATCCCAAGGTCCTCTCGGTGGTGTTGAGGCAAGCGGCTGGCGGCTTGTTTTTACAGAGGAACCCAACCGAATGAGAAAGGCGGGCGATTCTGTGGACAAATCGATCGATCTTCGATTCTCCATAGGCCTCATCCTCAAGCAAGACGGGACGGTGAAAGATGTGATACCCGGCAAGCCGGCGGCGGAAGCAGGCATGGCTCCTGCAATGAAACTGCTGGCGGTCAACGGGCGTCGGTGGACCGAACCTTTATTACGGGAAGCAATCAAAGCAACGAAAGAAAAGCCCAACCTCGAGCTGATGATCGAAAACGGAGATTTTATTCAGAGCTACGTACTGAAATACCAGGGTGGGGAGCGCTACCCGCATCTGGAGCGCGACGCAGCAAAACCTGACCTGCTGCAGCAAATCATTCAACCGCTCAAGGTAAGATAAGATACTCAGCAACTCCTGAGAAAACATCATTTGTGCGCAATCTAACAGGACACTTCCTGCCGCCAGTAGGCTAGGAACCATGTGTACCAGGGAACTAGTGATCAATGCGGAAATTGCGATAGCAGTTCTTCTTTGATTCTCTCGCCGCCGACCGCGCGGTCCATATAGGGCTGATCTTCTTGAACAAACCAGATCGCATTCTTGGAAGAGATTGTCCATTGAGGCAAGTCATTCAGTTTATCCTGGCGAGGAGGTTGATCTATGAAGGATACCTCAACGAGATAGGCTTCCTTGATGATGTCAAGTTTCAGGCGACCGATGTAATACTGGGGTGTGTCACACATTTGTACCTCTCGATGCTCTGTGTGCAAAGACCATGCCCAGTGCTCTCAGAGCCAGCCGCGTCAATACTGGAAGAACGTTAACGTCAATTCGTGTTGAACAGCAGCGTCAAACTGACGGACTCCTGACACCCTGTCCTGCATTCCCCGCTTCCCGTGTATAGCTACTGGAGCACGAGCTCGGCCCCAGGTTGGTCGCACCTCACGCCAGCTCCGGCAAGTGGCGTGCCAGAAGAATTCGCATTTCGGCATAATCCGGCAGTTTTTCAAAATGCTTGCGTACATACGATAGCGTCGGCGCCACGAATTCCACGTAGAAAGTCTTCCCGAGTTTAGATGCCTGATATCCGAAGGTTCCGAGCGCCTTCAAGTTTCGCTGCAAACACATTCGCGGATATTCGTACCGCTGAATCTGTGCATCCGGATGGTATGTAAAGAATAGCCGCTCCAAATGCGCAATAAACTCGGGCGGATGTTGAATATAGGAATCGTAAACGAGGGAAGCAAGATCGTAGGTGACAGGGCCAAGCCGCGCGTCTTGAAAGTCGAGGATGTAGACCGTTTCATCCTTTACCATTAAATTTCGCGAATGGAAATCGCGGTGGCACAGAACACGCGGACGCTCCGATAATTCTTCGGCCAACTGCAGGAAGTGCTCTTGCAACTCGCTCGATTCGGTTTCGCTGAATGTGATCCCGCAGAGTCCTTGCAGGAAGTGTTCCTGAAAAAACCGAAGCTCCCACGACAGCTTTTCCGTATCAAACGCAAGATTGCCGGGTGGATTGCCGCGTTCGATCTGCCGCATCGCATCGAGCGCGCGAAGGTAGTAATGCAAGGACGTTTTCGAATCCCACTGTGAATAAAGTTCATGGTATGTTGAATCTCCGAGGTCCTGGAGAAACACAAGACCGCGATCCGGCTGCAAATGGTAGATTTCCGCAAGAGGAATTCCAAGAGCGCGGAAGAGATGGTAGTTTGCCAGATAGGGAAACGCATTTTCATCAAACGGTTCCGGCATCTTCATCAGCACGACAGTCCCCCCGGACGGCGTCTGAATCCGGAAGTAACTGCGTGTGGATGCATCTCCGGTAAGTTGCCGGATAGAGAAGCCCGCGGGGACTTCTTTCAGGAGCTCGCAGCCGGACAGGATTTCACAATCTTGCTTCATGTGTGCCTTTCGTTGATGTACCATGGGAGGATTCCACGGGCCAGCGCCACGTTTTTCCATGAGCGGGAGACCGCGACGTCCCATCCGATGATTGAATGCACAACACTGGTCCCGGGTTGGATCACCGCTCCATCCATCACGATGCTCTCCAAAACTTCGCCTTTCACTGCTGCCTGCGGTGAAATCAGGTTCGATCCCATTCCCGGCGGGCGCAATGGTTCCGGCAGCGGTTCGCTGAGTAGATGCAAACTGGTGTGGAGATATTCTTTTAGCGTCCCGATTTCCATCCATAAACCTTCATATAGGAAGCCATGGATCGACCGTTTCCGAATCAGCTGCGGATAGATGTCCAGAAAGATTTCGCACTTCTGGTTTTCCGGGATCAGAGAAACGATCCGGGGACTCACAATCTGAACTCCGGTGTAGTGGTACCTTTCTCCGTCCCCTTCACGGATTCCTGAAAGCACAGGCGGTCCCGATTCCGGCTGCACAAAACGTAAGCCGTTATCGCGCGTATACGATTCGTTTTTCATTACCACAAGTGTGATGTCGGCATCGTAGCGAAGATGTTGTTCCAGCGCTGTCTGAAGTGGAATATCGACCAGCATATCTCCGTTCATGATTGCAAATGGTCTGTCGCCAAGCATCGGCAACGCTTTTCGAATGGCGCCTGCGGTGCCAAGAATCTCCGGTTCGTGCGAGTAATGGATATGCAGGTTGCGGTATCTGTCGCCGGCGGCCTGACGGACAGAATCGGGATGCGCATGCAAATTGATCACGACATCCGAGACGGGCTGCGTGTACAAATACTGAAGCGGATAATGAATGAACGGGACATTGACGAGAGGGAGGGCAGCTTTGGCGCGATGAAATGTAAATGGACGAAGCCGGGTCCCAAGACCGGCGGCAAGCAACAGAGCTTTCATGAAAAGATCATGTTTTCAGGCGCCACGCCTTTTTCGCGGCACCAGCTGTAGTAAAGGCTGACATAGCTGTCCATGATACGGTTGATGCGGTCGTAGCCCAGCCGTTCCGCATACTCGTTAATGTCCTCGATGTTTCCTTCCAGCTCGATAAAATTTCCAATCGGCGTTTCATCCACACAGATGTCCATCTCTACACGATTGATTCTATAAATTGTCCGGTATTTCTGGTAGCGAAACACGATGGAAAACCCGAGTGTCGTCAGGATGGCGGTCATGTTCTCCGGACTTTCAAACGCGCACTCGATCTCTTCGCGCTCTTTGACTCCGCGGGAAGTGTCCGGCTTTCCTTTCAACGTGAGGATTCCTTTTCCTTCGACAGTCCGGACTCGCAGAACCATCCGATTTTGTTGAAGAGACCGCGTTGATGTATCAAAGAGAGCGTTGTCCTCAAAGTGACGTTCTTTCACGACGCGCGCACCCAGAGAGTCGATTTGAGACAACGCGCGCGTCAGATCTGAAACCGGTAGTTTTATTTCAATTTCCTGGTGCATGACTCAGTGGAAGAAGTTATGGATTTGCGAAGCAACAAAATCCAGTTGTTGTTCAGTCAGTTCGGGGTAGACCGGAAGTGCAAGGGATGTTTCTGCGCACTGTTCCGCATCCGGGAAATCTCCCCGTTTATGCCCGAGACCTGCAAAACAAGGCTGCAAAGGAAGCGGGAGAGGATAGTAAACAGCCGTGCCGATTCCTTTTTCTGAAAGAAATTTCTGCAGACGGTCGCGGTCGACAGTCTTGATCACAAATTGATGATAAATGTGTGAATTGCCGGGCTCCACCGCCGGGAGATCCAGAGGTAAGTCTTTCAAATGTTCGTAGTAATACCGGGCATTTTCATTGCGTTTCCGGTTCCATTCCACGAGATGTTTCAGTTTAACACGCAACACCGCAGCCTGCAGTTCGTCAAGCCGGCTGTTTGTTCCGGTCATTTGATGGAGATATTTTGTCGACCCCTGTCCATGTGCCCTCAGCAACCGGATCCGCGTAGCCGCCGTTTCATCGTTGGTCGTGATCATGCCGCCGTCTCCGTAGCCGCCCAGATTCTTGGTGGGGAAAAAGGAAAAGCACCCCGTGATCCCGAGCGACCCCGCCGGCTTTCCCTTACGTGCGGCTCCGATCGCTTGCGCCGCATCTTCGATCACAGGAACTCCAAGCCCATCCAGTTCTTCCATTCGGGAGCACTGGCCGAAAAGATGTACCGCGATCACAGCCTTTGTTTTCGATGTGACCTTCTGACGCACCTGGCCCGGTTGCAAAAGAAACGTGCGGGGGTCAATATCCACAAACACAGGTTTTGCCCCGATCCAGGAAATCATCCCTGCCGTAGAAAAGAAGGAGTAAGAAGCTGTGATGACTTCATCTCCCTCTCCGGCATTGAGCGCAAGCAGCGAAAGCAACAACGCGTCCGTGCCGCTGGCGCAGCCGACTGCAAACCGCGCGCCGCAGAGTTCCGCAATTTCGCGCTCGAGCGAAGCCACTTCCGTATCCAGGATAAACTTCTGCCGTTCCAGGACGGCATCAATCGCTGTCCTGATCTCTTCCCGGATCGTGCGGTATTGCGTCTGAAGTGCGATCAGTGGAACCAGCATAAATCGTCAAGAACCTATCCTATTTTACATTTCGAAACAAGTTTTGCGGCGTGCTAGGGTGCACGTCATATTTGTTGGAATCACTGAAAAATGGTTTGTACCGCCGGCGTCTCGCCGGCCAAAACAGAAACTCCAGCTCGAGCTCTGCCAGCGGGACGCTGGCGTTACAAACCGCAAACATGCCTTCCCCTTTCGCTTCTAACAAATTTGACGTGCACCCGGCGTGCTATCATCTTTTCATGGAAAAAGACAAGACGGGCAAGGTTGGAGATTTAGTCCTGGAAACTGGCAGTTACGTCTGCGATAACTGCGGTCACTACCAGTTTTTTGAAAAGCGGGAACAGTTCGAAGATTGCACCTCCTGCGGTGAAGAAGATATTCACTGGGAAGAAGAGTAGGGACTGAAAACCATGACTGTGTGATTGTGCTGTATCCGGCCGCGGCAAATGCACGCTCCTACGCCATCAAGATGAGGGCGATTACCGCAAGCGCTGCGAGCAAGATCAGGGTGCCCAATCCCAGCCACAGATAATCCATGCCCGCGCGACGCTTTTTCGCGGACTGGTCTGGTCTGGCTGTAGCAGCTAGTTCCTCACCCTTTTTTGCCGGCGGCGGCTGCGGGGAAGGCTTCGGCGGCGGTTCTATATGTGCCGCAGGCGCCGGGGGCGCGGGAAGCGGCTTCGCATCAGGCTTTGCAACCGTCTTATCCAGCGGTACATTTTGCTTTTCATGTTCTTCCGTCCCGGTGCTCACGCGATTCGGGTCGACCATCGTGCCGAACCCGACTCTTGGTTGCTCCGCAGGCATGTCCTCCTCCACAGTATCGAACATGTCTTTGCCCAATCTGAATGTGATTAGATAAGGAGCGATGTTGATCACATCACCGTCTTCCAGCGCATATTTTTGCTGGGCGACCAATTGTGCGCCGTTTAGTAATGTGCCGTTGGTGCTTCCCAGATCGATCACGAAATAGCGGTCCTCTTCCCAGAAGAACGCGGCGTGATTGCCGGAAATCTCCACACGCTCGAAATGCAAATCGTTTCCTGCTTTGCGTCCCACTGTGATCCTGGCTTTATCGAAGGAAATATCCTTTGTTTGACCATCGGGTGATACAACAAACAGCTTTGGGTTCATGAGGATCAATCCTTTGGCGTCGTGTTCCAGTTTCCTTCCTCACGACTTCCGCCCACAAGAAAGCGGCCGCGAAGCTGGTTCCCTTCCAGCTTGCCGACGAAATTCAACCTGCGCGATTCCTTTTCCACAAAACTAAATTCAAGCGGATACGATTTGTTCTTCAAGTAAGTGCCTTTTACTTCGTAAGTCCCGAGACTGCGGTAGGCCACATTTTGAAAACCGCCGCCTGCCTCGCCGTAAATGAGCTTCCAGTTTATCTCAGCGCGTCCGGTTACTGTACCATCTTCCTTTTGACTGAATGTCAGGATCAGCTCCAGATCCGGATCCGAAATCTTCGGGTACAGGATGTTGGACATGTTGCCGCCCCATTTCCCATCCACGCTTGTCAGCCGTGGGGGTAGAGAGAGAGAAAGAGCCAGCAGCTTTACTTTCTGGTCAGGGGGTAACGCATCCAGAAAATCCGCCCGGTAATATTTCACACCCCTGTTGCCTGTAATCGAATAAAAGCTGTAGATATTCTGCAGCACGGTTCCTCCAAATGCGAGGACACCTGATTCTGCGGGGCTCTGGATCTGCACAAAAACGTTGTAGTAAGAGTCCAGCAGCATCTTCCACCATTCGGCAAGTTCACTGGTTTTGATTACACGCTTGTTGATCTTGCCGTAGGCCAGCGCATCTTCCGAAAACACATGCATCAAAAGGATTCTCTTCCCGGAACCGGTTTCGGCATACAGGGCCAGAGGCGTCTCCTTTACGAGATTCATTTTTGCCGTGGGATCGTTTCGAAATACGCTGATTGCGTCGTTGAGTGTTTTTGCGACCGCTTCGGCACGCGTCATGCTGCTTCCATATGTGTCTTTTGCCACCAGCACAAGCAGCGGTCCGATGTTGCTTTCGACCGCAGATTCATTGAATCCAAGATTGACCGAATGTGGTTTGGCAGCGAAGGTAAGCTGAAAGATCTTCGGGGGTTCTGCCGCCGGCGGTTCGACGGTGAAATCGATGCCTCCCGGAATTTCCGTGTCTCCAGATCGCAGAGTAACCGGCAGCTTGAATCCAGTGGCCGGAATTGGCTCTTTGATTTCCGGGACAACAGCTACCAGCTGATTCGGTTCGCCCGCCTGGATCGCGGCCGGATACGCTCCGAAGTACACCGCAACGTTTTTCGCATCTCCTCCGGTCTGGATTCGCACTTCGCTTCCTACTTTGCCGGAACCCGGGTTGATCGCCTGGAGGGTCGGCTCTGCTAATAAAGTAAAACTAAGACTGTTTTTTCCGGCAATGTTGTTGACTCGAATGGTGACGGGAACCTGCAAGCCAGTGGATGGAAGTGGACTCTTGGAAAGAGGCACCGCGACCACAAGCTCCTCTACGTTTCTGGAAATAATCGCTGCTTGCTCCGAATCAAAGTAAACAGAAGCTTCTGTCGCGCCCCCGGTCATCTTGATGTGCACTTCGGTTCCCGCTTTCCCCGAAGCAGGCTCCACGGAAAGCAGCTCCGGAACCACGGACACCGTGAAAGGGACACGTCCAATTGTTCCCTGGTCTCCTTGCAGTTCGATCTCGGTTTGATAATTCCTCGCACTAAGATTCTGAAAGGCTGGAAGTTTGATTTGAATTCGATCCGCGGTTTGTTCCGCCATCGGAGCTCCCCTCTGCAGAACCAGAACGTTCCGGACTTTATTGAGCTGGCTGCCCGTAATTGTGACCACATCTCCAGGGCTTCCTTTTTGAGGCTGGACTTGCAACGGCTTCTCCTGATTGCCAAGAAAATACTGGGTCAGTGCCGCATTGCCAAGAAAATACTGGGTCAGTGCCGCCAGAACTACCAGGATAAGGATCGCCGCTGCAATCGCTCCGGCGACAATTCGCTTCTTTCCTCCGGCCGGGGCCGTTTTCTCAAGCGACGGCTGAGGGGCATCGATCGCCTTCGGAGCTTCCTCAACAGCCTGAACTTCTACGGGAGCAGGAGCCGCCGGTACCGGCAGACTGGAGTCTGCATCTTTCTCCAGGTTTGTTCCGGTCACCTGTTTCTTCTCCGCCATTCCCGGATTGGTGTCTGTAATCTGCTCTTCCTCGATTTTGGAAAGCAACGCTTCGGCAGGATTGCTGAATACGATCCGGACCGGATTGGAGCTACTTTGCTGACCAAGTCTGACTTCGTCGCGGTCGCGTAACTTGTGGCTTCCTGTGATCCGTTGATCGTTACAATAAACACCGTTCGGACTGTCCAGATCTCTGACAAACGCTCCGCTCCATCCGAAAACCACTTCTGCATGTTTGCGCGATACGCTGGGATGATCGATCATGATGTCGGCGTCATTCGCTCTACCCATCAGAACCGGCTTTCCTTCGGACAGATCCACCTGTTTCCCGTTATCCGTTCCGCCCATTACAATCAACCGGGGCCGTTCTTGCGTTTGCGTTTTCCAGGAACCAAGAACTTCCATGACCATCTGGCGTGCAAGCTGCACCGTGGCCCCCTGGTCGATCTGCATCATCGCCCCGGAAGCAAAGAAGATTTCAAATGTCTGGATCCTGATCTTGTCCCCTTCGGTCAGCAGCTTCTTTTCTGCCGGCGGAATCCGCTGCCCGTTCAGGTAGGTTCCGTTGATCGAGCCGCGATCGACCAGATAGTAACTCGGGGATTCATGAAGAATTTGTGCATGGTAACCGGACACGGTCGAGAGTGGAAGCTGGATATCGTTTTCCTTCAGCCGGCCAATGGTAACCACCGGCTGATCAAACTGGTATGCGTATTCTTTTTCCGATTCTTCTTCGCTGACTTTCGTTTTAACAACCAGCTTCATCATAATGTGTTCCTGTTACGATTCAGGTTCCGTCTCCAGCAATTGGCAAACCAGGTGGATGATCATTCCGTGGACCTCCTGGATCCGGGGAGTCGAAGAGTGCGGCACGACCAGCGCCAGATCGCACCAGGACAGCGCGCTGCCACCATCGCGACCGAGCAGCCCCACGGTCCCGCACGGCACACTCCTGGCCGTTCGCAGCGCATCTACTATATTAGTAGATGTCCCGCTGGTGCTGATGGCCACGGCCAGGTCCCCCGGTTCCGCGAGGACCTGGATCTGCCGGGAATAGACGCGCTCGAACCCCTCGTCGTTTCCAAGCGCGGTGAGCAGCGAAGTATCCGTATGAAGCGCGAGCGCCCGAATTCCGATCGGTTTCTGTTCCACACGATGCATCAACTCGGCCGCAAAGTGCTGCGCATCGGCGGCCGAACCGCCGTTGCCGAAAACGAGCACTTTCTTTCTTGCTGCCGATACTTGCTTTAGCATCTCCTCAAAACGGACGATCGCTTCCAGGTTCCGGGTAAAGAACGATTCCTTCAACCGGAGCGATTCCTCGATTGCTTGTTTCAAAAACTCTTTTTTCATCCCTGTGCGTTCTCCGCGCCTCTGCGGTGAATTCCTTGCCTCACAAGATCAGCATAGCATCGCCGTAGCTATAAAAGCGATACTCTTGTTCGACTGCATGGCGGTAGGCGTTTCGAATCAATTCATAGCCTCCAAATGCCGAAGTCAGCATCAACAGGGAGGACTTTGGCAGATGAAAGTTCGTGAGCAGTCCGCGTGTAATCTGAAATTCAAAACCCGGATAGATAAACAGGTTCGTGTATCCCTCCAGCTCTCCGGTTCGTGAGATCGTTTCAATGGCGCGCGTTGTCGTTGTTCCCACCGCAATCGTGCGGGAAGCGGCAGCAATTCGATTCCATGCGGATCGCGCGCAGGAATAATACTCGGGGTCGATTTGATGCGCTGTAATGTCCCGTGTTTTGACGGGGCGGAATGTACCGGGGCCGACATTTAAGGTGATTCTTGCCACTTCCACTCCGTGGTCTTTCAACGCCTCAAAGACGCGATTCGTAAAATGCAGTCCTGCCGTCGGCGCCGCCACAGAGCCCGCTTTCTTCGCATAAATCGTCTGATAGAATCGGCGGTCGCTTTCTTCCGCCTCCCGTTCAATATAGGGAGGAAGCGGCATTCTTCCGTGTTTCTCCATCAATGACTGGATGTCGCCTTCGAAGTGGAGAATGCGTCCGATTCTGGACTGTGTTAATACTGTTGCGGAAACTCCACCGGGAAATTCAATTTTTGTCCCGGGCTTAAACCTCTTGCCGGGATGCACGATCGTGTCCCAGCAATGATGCTCTGCAGGTCGCACCAGCAACACTTCTCCGTGATCGGACTGCAGACGCGCCGGAATCACCCTTGTGTTGTTGATGACGAGAAGATCACCTTGCCGTAGACAGTTAGGGAGATTGAAAAATTGCCCGTCCGTAACGGATTTGCCGGCACGCGAGAGTTGCAGCAGTCTGGAATGATCCCGCGGTCTTGCCGGAACCTGTGCGATTCGTTCCTTTGGCAGAACGTAATCATACGCTTCGAGCGCGTGCAGACGATTTGCGTCCATTTACTTTTCGAAAAGCGATTGCTGCAGATTTTTTACACCCGGCTTCAGCCCGAAGTGTCTGTAGGCGTTTGCAGTGGCGATCCGGCCGCGGGGAGTGCGGTTCAGAAAACCGATCTGCATCAAATACGGCTCGTAAATATCTTCCAGTGTGGATTTTTCCTCTGATGTTGCTGCAGCAAGCGTGCTGATACCGACGGGACCGCCCTCGAATTTTTCGATGATCGTGAGCAGAAGCTTTCGATCGATTTCATCCAGCCCCAGCGGATCGATTTCAAGCAGTTCCAGCGCTTTTTTGGCGACTTCCAGTGTGATGATGCCGTCCCCTTCCACCTGTGCAAAATCCCGGACACGGCGCAGGAGCCGGTTCGCGATCCGCGGAGTGCGCCGCGCGCGACTCGCGATTTCATGAGTGCCCGCTTCTTCCAGCGGGATGCGCAGTATCTTTGCGGAGCGCGTAAGGATTTTGAAGATGTCTTCCACCGCATAAAAGTCCAGTGTGTGGCGAATCAGGAACCGGTCGCGTAGCGGTTTCGTGAGCGATCCGGCGCTTGTTGTCGCCCCGATCAGGGTGAAGGGAGGCAAGTTTACTCTAAAGGTTCGCGCGGCAGGTCCCTGTCCCACAATAATGTCGAGTTTATAGTCTTCCATGCCGGGGTACAGAATCTCTTCGATTGCGGGATGAAGACGATGGATCTCATCGATAAACAGGATCTCGCGTTCCTGCAGATTGGTCAGTAGCGCAGCAAGATCTCCTGCGCGTTCGATGACCGGTCCAGCTGTAGTCTTGATGCTCGTATTCATTTCATGCGCTACGATATACGCCAGCGTGGTCTTTCCCATTCCGGGAGGACCCATCAACAAGATGTGATCGAGAGCGTCCTTGCGTTGTCTCGCCGCCTGAATCGCCACTTTCAGGTTGCGAACTACCTTGTCCTGACCGACGTACTCATCAAAGGTGGTCGGGCGCAGACGTAATTCGTCTTTGAGCTCTTCGCCGGTCGGCGCGCTCACAACAATTCGTTCCGTCTTATCCGTCATAGTGTATTCGAAACCACAGATAAACACCGATGTGGGACAGCTTTTATCTGTACTACTAACGTTGAGTTTCTTCTCCTTTTGGCAAGAATTTACGAACGGGTTTGTAACGCCGGCGTCTCGCCGGCCAGACAAAAAAAGTGCACTTCAATCACCGGCCGGCGGGACGCCGGCGCTACAAACCGTTTCCTGCGATCCTCCATCCTCTATCTTCCATCCTCGCGTTTGGTTGTCGGCCCGAAGGGCCGCGCTGTGTTTATCTGTGGTTTCATTTTCATCCTGAGATCATCTGTAATGAGTTTTTCAAAAGTGTTTCGAAGCTGGAATCCGGTTTGGCGTCCTCCAGCACCTTCTTCACAGCGCGGTCCGCCTGGCTTCTATGATAGCCCAGGTTGACCAGCGCGCTGATGAGATCTTCCTGCATCGGCTTTGCTTGCGCTGCCTGAGCCGCTTCGGACAGCAGAGCCGAAATTTGCTCACGCAGTTCCAGAGCCACCCGCTCGGCCGTCTTTCTTCCCACACCCGGAATTGTTGTGAGTTTCAAAATATCCTGTCGCTGAATCGCCGGAATCAATTCATCAGCACTCATTCCTGACAAAAAAGCGATCGCCATTTTGGGGCCGATGCCGCTGACTCCAATCAATTTTTCAAACAGTACCTTTTCCCTTGTGGTCCGAAAGCCGTACAGAGCCAGAATGTCTTCACGCACGTGGGTGTGAATGTAAAGTGACAGCGGAGTCCCTTCTTCCGGAAGATCATAGAAAGTGGAAACAGGAATGGTCACCAGATAACCCACTCCGTTGACGTCCATCAAGACGGAACTCGGCTTTTTCTCGATCAGTGTGCCTTTCAGATAGCCGATCATAGCTTCAGTTTACTGTGATAATTGGAAATATGCGCGTGCGTGATGGCCAGCCCGAGTGCGTCGGTTAGATCGTACTTGGAGCTGCCGAAATTGGTTCCAAGAAGGAGCTCCACCATCTTCTTGAGTTGTGACTTTTCGGCGCGCCCGTAACCCGTAATTGCGCTCTTGACTTCCAGTGTGGAATACTCAAAGATGCTGCAATTGTGAACGGCAAGGCCCAGCAGAAGGACGCCGCGGGTTTGGCCAAGCAGCAGCGCGGACCGCACGTTACGCGCATAAAACACCTGTTCTACCGCGGCGCACTGCGGCTGATACTGCTTGCAGATCCCGGAAATCTCTTCAAACAAACGTTTGAGTCGCAGCTCAAACAAGCTCGAGGAAAGACGGATGCATCCCGCTTCAACCAGTTGATGATTGTTTCCGTCGGAATCGATGATCCCGTATCCGGTAATTCTGCTTCCGGGGTCAATGCCGATGATGCGCGTGAACTGTGAACTTTGTGCTCTCGACTTTGGACTTGTCACCCGGCGAGTTGTACCAGCTCTTCTTCTTCGATATCGAAATTCGCCCAGACATGCTGGACATCATCATGGTCTTCGAGCGTTTCCGCCAGTCTCAGGATCTGCTGCGCTTCCTTACCGGTCAATTTGATCCAGGTTTGCGGGACCATGGCTACTTCAGAGGAAATGACCAGGACCTTGTTCGAATTCAGAACATTGGTGACTTTTTCCAGATTCTCCGGAGCGGTCAGGATTTCAAAATTTCCTGCATCTTCCTGAATGTCATCGGCGCCGGCTTCCAGCGCAAGCTCCATCAGCTTTTCTTCATCAATTGCAGTTTTGTCCACAACAATTGTTCCCTTCTTGGCAAACATCCACGAGACACAACCGGCTTCTCCCATATTTCCGTTATTACGGGAAAAAACATGGCGGATTTCCGAAACGGTGCGGTTCTTGTTGTCCGTCAGCACTTCCACAAGCAATGCAACTCCGCCCGGACCGTATCCTTCATAAGTGATTTCTTCGTAGGCAACCCCGGGCAATTCGCCGGTGCCTTTCTGGATCGCGCGCTTGATGTTTTCTCCCGGCATGTTCGCCTGTTTGGCCGCCAGAATCGCCACGCGCAATCGCGGGTTGCCATCCGGATCTCCACCCCCGACGCGCGCGGCTACGGAAATCTCTTTGATGATCTTGGTGAAAATCTTTCCTTTCTTCACGTCCTGGACAGCCTTGACGTGCTTCACCTTGCTCCATTTAGAATGGCCTGACATAAAAAACTCCTAATGAATGATTGCTGTAGATCGCTATTTCTTTGATCATAACACACTCGTCCCAATCCCGTCTATTTTGCGGTCTTTGCGGTCTTTGCGGTTCCATCCTCTTCCTTCAAAATCCCACTTCGCGGTGTGAATCTCTTTTGCGTTGGGGGAAGAAACTGTGTTATAAAGGCTCGTGAATCATCAGGAGTAATTATGGCTGTCAGTCAGGAACTGCTGGATATTCTTGCCTGTCCGGTTTGTATCAAGAGTGTAAACCTCACACCCGACGGCAAAGGACTGAAATGTGAACAATGCGGGCGGGTATATCCGATTGTCGATGACATCCCCGTCATGCTGATCGAAGAAGCGACCATCGAGGACGCTCCCGCGAAGTAAGCCGCGTCCTCGTGTTTCACCGCCGATGCTGAATTTCCTCAAGCAAAGCCTCACCACACGTCGGGGCAGCGCGAAGACCCTCTGGGTGCTTCTTCTGTTGTTTGTCTTTTCGATTTCGTTTTCGATTGCGGTATCCCATATTTTTCTTGCGGCATCTGCAGCTGTTTACATTACCTGGAAGTGGCGGCACGACCATGTCTTTCCACGGATTCCGATTCTTCTGCCTGCAGCAGCCTTTGTGTATTGCACAATCCTTTCAGTGCTCTTTTCCATTCATCCTTCGATCAGTCTGTACGACTCCAAGAGTCTTGCGTTGTTTATCATCCTTCCCATCGTGTTTGATTCGGTCCGTGATTTGGAAGACATCAGGTTGATCTACGGTGTCCTGATTCTGGCGGGCGTTCTTTCGGCCGCGTTCGGCCTCTACCAGTTTTTTGGTTCTGAAACGAATCTGATCAACAGCCGGATCCGCGGCTTCATGGGCCACTGGATGACGTTTTCCGGGCTATTGATGATTTTGAATGTCCTGTTATTTTCCCATCTTCTTTTTTCGAAGGAGCATCCGTTCTGGTTCTATCCGGCGTTTGGATTGTTTTCACTGACTCTGCTTCTCACGCTCACCCGGAGCGCCTGGCTTGGGTTTCTGGCGGCATCGTTTGTCCTGATCGCGATGCGCAAGCTCCGGTGGGTAGTTGCGATCCCTGCCGTGGTGATGATTGTGTTTGTCACTTCCACGCTGGTTTTCCCTTCCGTCGTAGCCAGCCGGATGAGCAGCATTTTTAATCCGAATGAAACATCCAACCGTGATCGCATTCAGATGTTGCAAAGCGGCTGGAAGATCATTCAGGATTATCCGCTTACCGGCGTGGGAAACGATATGATCAAACGAGTGTATCCGCGCTATCGCGCAGCCGACAGCGTCTTTCGCAACAACCCTCACCTGCATAATAACCTGGTACAGCTGGCGGCTGAAAATGGAGTGCTGACGCTTCTTGCCTGGCTCTGGCTGATCGGGAAGGTGCTGTACGATCTGATCCACTGGAAACGGAACGTGATGAACCCGGAAGAGAAATTCATGATTCACGGAACGATCGGAATTGTTGTTTCTTTGTTTGTCGCAGGGATGTTTGAATACAATTTCGGCGATTCGGAAATCAAGATGCTTTTTCTGGTCCTGGTCACGATCCCGTACGCGTGGCGCAAACAGGTGCAGCGCGAAGATGCGGTGAACCTTCCGGTTTCGATGTGGGTGGAGCAGCGGGCATGAAGGACGCGGCGGGACTTATCCGGCGATTTTCCGGATTCAGGATCGTTGTGATCGGGGATTTCATGCTGGATCACTATCTGTGGGGCCGCGTGGACCGGATTTCTCCGGAAGCTCCCGTCCCGGTAGTGGACGTGGAGCGCGAGACATTTTCGCCGGGCGGCGCCGGGAATGTAGTGGCAAACCTCCGGATGCTGGGCGCAGAAGCGGTGCCGGTGGGACTTGTGGGAAACGATCCTGCGGGGGAACGCCTTCTGGATCTGTTCCGTTCGCAAGGGGTCCCGGTTCAGGGCATCCTTCCAGGGGACCGGCCAACCACACAAAAGACCCGTATCCTGGCTCATCAGCAGCAGGTGGTTCGCGTGGACCGCGAACAGAGGGAGTTGATTCCGCCGGAAGTTGAAGCAAGGCTGGCCCGGCAATTTCTGGATCTGCTGGACAGCGCAGACGGCGTGATCGTTTCTGATTATTCGAAGGGAACAATTACTCCTAATTTATTAGCAACGATCCTGCCGGCTGCCCGCGAACAAAAAAAGCTCGTCTGTCTGGATCCGAAGGTTCGCTACTTCTCTTCGTATTCGCCCGTCACCGTCATCACTCCAAATCAGGCGGAGGCCGGCAGTGTGCTGGGATATCCGATCGGGACCCGGGAGGAGCTGCAAGAGGCGGGACGCCGTATCCGGGAAATGATCGACTGCGAAGCGCTGCTCATCACGCGCGGTGAAAAGGGAATGGCGCTGTTTGCCGATGGGAAAATGACGCTGGTGCCCGCGCATGCCCGCGAAGTGTACGATGTCACGGGGGCCGGTGACACGGTGATCTCGGTGCTCTGTCTCGCGCTGGCTGCCGGCGCTCAAATGCTGGATGCGGTCGAGCTTACCAACATCGCTGCCGGCATTGTTGTGGGAAAAGTGGGAACCGCAGGGGTAACTCCTGCCGAATTGCTGGGAGTGCACCGCACAGACGCAGAGAACACAGAGTTGTAGCGCGGGCTTCCAGCCAGCCAGATATGGCTGTGCACGAATTTTCTACGGCGGGCAGGATGCCCGCGCTACCTTTTTTGACGCATCGCGCGAGCCACCTTTTCGGGCATATAGACAGCCATCACTTTCAGATTGGAAGAGCCGGGCT
>CAZDDB010000039.1:1916-17744 GCA_964504105.1 uncultured Acidobacteriota bacterium | reverse complement strand
GCCGGCATCCCGCCGGCCGGTGATTGAAGTGCACTTTCTTTGGCTGGCCGGCGAAACGCCGGCGTTATAAACCCGGGGAGTATTACACAAGTTCCGGTTTCTTGTCAATAGTCCGCGAATTGACGAAATTGACGAAATTTTCTGGTTGTCCCATGTGTGCCGCCTCCATATAAGGTTAGGACAATATTTCTGGTAGGATAGTAGCCAAAGGGGGACTGCAATGATCACGAGGAAGATCCGGTTGCAAAAAGCATCCGGTGATCGTGCGCGGAAACTGATTCTCACACCGCCGCGAAAAGTTGAAGCATCTGTTCACCAACGGGAGAATCCTGCGGCTGCCATGGAGGTTTGTCTGGATTGCGGATTACCCCGGCGCTTGCTGCAATCCCATAGAGCTACCGTTCTTCATACTCATCGCCGGATCAACGCAATTGTAGTTTCGCTGCCGGGGAAATACGTGACTGAATTGACCAGGGCATTGGAGCGGAAGGGCTTTCAGGTGGAACCATCGAGACGCGTGTTTCCCTTGCTTGATGATACCGTTCCGGCGCTTGAAGTTTCCAGGATCTGGGAAGCCGGTTTTGACGGAGCTTCGGTCCGGTGCGCTGTGCTGGATACGGGGATCGATCAGGATCATCCTGATTTCGCCGGGCGAATTCCGGCAGTCAAGAACTTTAGCGCAGAAAGCTCCGCAGACAGGATCGGTCACGGAACTCATGTGGCGGGGATTATCTGCGGAGCCGGTTCAAGATTTCGAGGGGTCGCTCCCGGCGCGGGTCTTGTGATTGGAAAGGTTCTTGGTTCGGATGGAGGAGATGATACAGATGTTGTTGCAGGATTGAGCTGGGCTTCGAAGCAAGGAACACATGTGGTCAATCTGAGTCTGGGGGGCGATGGAGGTCCGGAAGATGCATTGTCGCGGGAATGCAACGCGCTTGCAAAGGAAGGTTTCTTGATTTGCGCAGCCGCCGGCAATTCGGGGCCCGGCAAATCGACGATTCATTCCCCGGGTAGCGCTTCCGGCGTGATCACAGTTGGCGCCGTGGATAAGAAGCGGAATCTGACATTCTATTCCGCTCGTGGACCGATTCCGGGCAAACGGTACTTGAAGCCTGACTTCGTTTCCTACGGCGGCGGTGTGGATCAGGCCGCAGCCTGTTTTTACAAGTCCGGAATTATTTCCACCAGAAGCCGCCGAATGCGCGCGTCCACCTGTGATGAGACCGTTCTATATACAAGGATGTCAGGGACTTCCATGGCCGCACCGCATGTGACCGGAATTCTTGCGCTTTTGCTGGATGCGCTAAACGGCTTTGCGCCCGATTGGAATCAAAAGAAAAAGACCGCGCTGATCCGCACAATTCTGAAGCAGAGCGCCGTTCCACTGAAAGACGCTTCGCTGACGCGCTGGGATGCAGGTCTGGGTTTTCTTGACCCCGCTCTTGCATTTTCCGCGCTGAGAAAAGTCTTCGTCTAACCAGTAATCTCTTTGTGCAGGTTTTCGACGGAAGATTTTATGAAAGGAGAGAAAATCCGGAGCGTTTCGGGGACGGTAAATGCTCTGGGATCGTGGATTTGCAACAGCGGGTGCCCCTCCGGGAAATAGGATCCGAGCAGAGTTAGCTTCGCCATCGCGCCTGTGTCGAGTTCCACAACCTTCGCGGCCTGCCAGCTTTCCATGCAGAGTATCCGGTCTGCCTGACGGGCTAATGTGGCTGTGATCTGTCTGGCCGTGTGATCCGACAGGTCGAATTCGAATCGTCTTGCTACTTCGATTGCGCATTCAAACGCTGGTGAATCCTGGATCGCCAGGATGCCTGCGGAGGAAACTTCAATTCCGTGCTCGCTGGTCTGCAAAAGATGTTTTAAATAACCTTCGGCCAGGGGAGAGCGGCACACGTTGGCCGTGCAGATAAACAATACTTTCATCCGCGGGTTCCGATGGTCTTGATGAGCTCCTGTACAGGTCCTGTTTTTAGAATATCGTAATACAGAACCACCACCATCACACAGATCAGAAATGCAAATCCGATCATGGTTACCCGTTCCTTCACTTTGATGCTGAACTCACGCCGTGTAATTCCTTCCAGCAGCAAAAAGAAGATGTGTCCTCCGTCCAGCGCGGGAATGGGAAGCAAATTGATCAATCCGATATCGAAGCTGATTGTGCCGATAAAAAGCAGGAAGGTTGACAGACCTGACTTTCGTGTCGCTTGACTCAATCTGGCGATATCAAAAGGTCCGGACGTCGCTTTCAAAGAGAGCTTTCCCTGAAACAATTTGGAAAGAAAGATTCCATTGAGGTATACCTGTTCTTTGCAGGTTTGGAAACTCTCGCCGACAGCCCGGAGGAACGGGAGTTTCTTGAGCTTGGTCGGCTCCCCCGGGCCAAAACCGAGTACCCATCTTCCTGTCGTCGTGTCCTTGACGGGTTCGATCATAAAAGTTTTCGTCGAACGGGAGTTGCCTTCCGTTCTTTCCACGATAACTTCAACAGGTTTGCCTTTACTTTTTTGCACGGCAGCCGGCGCAGATTCAACACCGCGAATCGGAATTCCATTGATCGTCTTGATCAAATCGTTCTCTTTCAGTCCCGCCTTAGAAGCGGGCATATTCGGCGCAACGGCCAGCACAATCACATCGGTTGCTGGAGTGATTCCGATGAAACCGAGACTGTTGGACTCTCGCTTATCGACGAGGACGTGCTTTTCCAGGATTTCATTGCCCCGCCTGAGCCGAATGGCAATCGTTTCTTTTGGGTGTAGAACGGTCGCGTAGGTGACCTGCTCCCATGTGGGCGTGGGTTTTCCGTTCATTTCCAGAATAATATCTCCGGCCAGCAACCCGGCTTTTTCGGCAGGGGATCCGGCTTGAACAACGCCGATCTTGCTTTCCATATCTACGGACTGAGCCACATAAATTCCGCGATTCAGCGCGATGGAGATCAAAAGAATTGCCAGAATCATATTGAAGCCGACACCCATGAATAGAACCAGAAAGCGCTGGTAACGAGGCCGGTTGTAAAAGGAATCAGGATCATCGGTAGCCGCTTCCTGGTCTTCCATTCCGTGAATTTTTACGTATCCGCCAAGTGGGATTGCGGAAACCTTGTATTCGGTCTCTTTATAACGAAATCCGAACAATCTGGGCCCGAATCCCAGCGAGAAGGTTGCCACGGGGATGCCGAAAATCTTGGCCATGCTGAAATGGCCGGATTCATGGATGAAAATGATAATACCGATAACAATCAGAAACGAAAGTAGTTGTTCCATTGGGAAAACCCCTGTGTAAATTTAATGATTACTAACTTAATGCGTCCATCGAATTATGGCAACTGCAGTTGTGCCACGGCATTTTCAGCCTGCTCGCGGGACCAGCGGTCCGCTTCCAGTATATCGTCCAGAGACGGATTCGCCTTTGTACCATGCTTTTGCATGATCGATTCCACGACATGGTGGATGGAAGAAAATGGAATTTTTTCCATCAGGAAGTTTTCCACCGCAACTTCATTTGCCGCATTTAAAACAGCCGTCATACTGCCGCCCAACCGTAGTCCTTCGTGAGCAAGTTGCAGGCATGGAAATTTTTCGAGATCAGGCTCGTAGAATTCGAGGGTCCGGATCGACGCCAGATTTACGGAAGGAAGGTCGTTTTCCCATCGCTCCGGATGCGTCAATGCATGCTGAATCGGAAGCCTCATATCCGTGTTGCCCAGTTGCGCGATTACCGAACCGTCCACAAATTCCACCATGGAATGGACTACACTCTGCGGATGAATCAATACGTCCAGTTTTTCCTGAGGTTCATCGAACAGATAATGCGCCTCGATCATTTCCAGCCCTTTGTTCATCAGGGTAGCAGAGTCAATTGTGATTTTTTTCCCCATGCGCCAGTTCGGATGTTCCAGCGCCTCGTTGATCGTGATGGAAGAGAAGCTGTTCAGGTCCCGGCGAAAGAAAGGCCCTCCCGAAGCGGTGAGGATCAGTTTGCGGACCGATTCTTTTTTCGCGCCTTCCAAACATTGCCAGATCGCGGAATGCTCGCTGTCGACGGGCAGCAAACGTGCATGATTGCGAGCCGCCTCCGCCGCAATGATTGGTCCGGCCACCACCAGGGCTTCCTTGTTTGCCAGCGCCACATCCTTTCCCGCGGAAAGCGCCCGGAGCGTGGGCAAAAAGCCTCTGGCTCCCACAAGAGCGGATAATACAAGATCGACCGCCGGATGCGACGCAACTTCGAGCAATCCCTCATCACCCCAGACAACCCGAATCCCTTCCCGCTTCAACTCGGGAGCCAGTCCTTTCGCCAAACTCTGTTCCGATACTGAAACCAGCTCCGGACGGAATTCAAGCGCCTGCTGACGCAATAAGTTGATATTCTGTCCCGCTGCCAGACCGACCACCGAAAAGCGGTCCGCGAAACGGCGGACTACGTCCAGAGTATTGACGCCGATGGAACCCGTGGACCCGAGGATCGAAATTCTTTTCATCTGTGCAAGAGGAGATAGAAATAATACATTGCCGGCGCCCCAAATAACAAACTGTCGATCCTGTCCAGCATCCCGCCATGTCCCGGCAGGATCGTCCCTGAATCCTTCACATTCGCCGCCCGTTTCAGAATTGATTCGCAAAGATCTCCAATTTGCCCGAGCACTCCAACAACGGCTCCGGCAGCCGCTCCTTGAATCAAAGTGAGCTGATCCACAAAAAAGTGACAATAAAGAACCGAGCCCACGACCCCAAACACAAATCCGGCTATGGCGCCTTCTACCGTTTTCTTCGGACTCACCACCGGTGCCAGTTTGTGTTTTCCAAACGTTCTTCCAAAAAGGTACGCAAAGATGTCATTTGCCCAGATAATTACGAATAGCATCATGAGCAGGTCTGCTCCTCCCTCCAGTCTTCGAATGAGCAACAAATATCCCATCAACATCCCGACGTAGAAGACGCCAAGGATTGTGAGAGCCGATCCTGAAAAAGCCTGTTTCAGATTCATTCGAGCTAGAAGCGCAACGCACAAAACTGCTACAGGAGCCAGACCAAGATACCTGGAGAATAGAACCGCCACCAGCGCGAACAGAAATCCGGTCAGGCGGAGCGGCAGCGTCACTTCGCTTCCCGCCATTTCAAAATACTCATGCAGTGCGATCAGCATGCATCCGAGCACGACACCGGAAAAAACGAGATCCGGCGCGAATTTGATGAGGTAGATTAGAAGAGGGATGCCGGCGGCAGACGTAACAATGCGCGTCATTCCGCTGCCGTGTAGCTCACCGTTTTGGTGATTCCCCCGTATCGCCGCTCTCGTTTCTGGTAATCCACGATGGCTTGATACAGATTCAGTTTCCGAAAATCGGGCCAGAGGACGTCCGTGACCCAGATTTCTGCATAGGCGATTTGCCATAGGAGGAAATTGCTTACGCGAAATTCGCCGCTCGTACGAATCAAGAGATCCGGATCCGGGATTCCTGAAGTGTACAGATGCCGGTTGATCGTCTCTTCCGTGATCGTTTCGGGATCGCTTCCGTTCAGGGTCATTTCCCGGCAAATTTTCCGGAAGGCATCTACCAGCTCTGTCCGGCCGCCGTAGTTCAACGCGATGTTGAATAAAAGTCCCGTATTCCCTCTCGTTTTTTCCATTCCCCAGATCAAATCCCTGGTGACAGCGGCCGGCATTTCCTGCCAGCGTCCGATCACATCAAAACGGATGTTGTTCTTCATCAGTGTGTTGATCTCTTTGTGCAAATATTCGCGAAGCAAACGCATCAACATACTGATTTCCGCCCGGGGACGCTTCCAATTCTCCACCGAAAACGCATACAACGTCAGCACGGGAAGCCCGATCCGCGCAGAAGTTTCCACCACATCCCGCACGGATTTGATCCCTTCCCGATGACCACTCACGCGCGGCAAGCTGCGCTTTTTGGCCCAGCGTCCGTTCCCATCCATGATGATGGCTACGTGCTTTGGGAGCCGGCTCAAATCGATCTGCCTGTAGAGTTCGTCTGCCTGCTGTTCCTTTGTCATTCTTCTCGAGGATGGAAACGCCGTGTTTCTATAAAAAATATAACACGGATGAGGGATAGAGAATAGATCCTATCCTCTATCCTCTATCCTCTATCCTCATCTTCGCCCCAGCGGTTCAATCCCGGTTCTTCCGTATAGAGCACTTTTTCGAGAAACAATCCGCGCGCCGGGGCTGGGATTCCAGTCAGCTGCTTGTTTCCTGTTTCCAGAGCCAGAGACAGGTGTTCCAGCGGCCGCTTTCCGGAACCGATTTCCAGCATGGTACCGATGAGCAGTCTCATCATTTTTCGAAGGAATCCCGTAGCATGAATGCGTACGAAGATGAGACCCGGTTGTATGGTTTCCAGATAAGGAAAGGCGGATGCCGGCGTCAGAAGTTCCACACCAAAAACCGTTCGACGCGTTGTGACGATATCAGTGCCGGATGCCTGAAACGCAGAAAAATCATGCTCTCCCCGGATCCGGCCGGCGCATTCTGCGAGCAGATTCAGATCCAGCGGAAGAGGAAAGAGATGAGAAAACCGGAAGGTGAACGGGTCTGTTGTGCGGCTTCGATTGATCCGGTACAGGTAGACCTTGGATTTTGCGTCGAACCGTGCGTGAAAATCCGGGTCCGCAGGCTCCAGGGACAAAACGCGGATATCGGTCGGAAGCAAGGTGGTCAGGGCCAGGATCAATTTTTCAGGCGGCAGCGAATGCTCCCAATCGAAGTGGGCGACCTGACCGCCGGCATGTACGCCGCTATCAGTACGTCCCGCTCCTACAACATCCACCGGTCTTCTGCAGATTGTTTCGAGCGCATTTTGGATTGTGGATTGAATCGTCGGATATTGTTTCTGGACCTGCCAACCATAATATGAGGTTCCGTCGTAGGCGATGAGAGCCTTGAATCGCATAGGAGAAATCAATGCAACTATTTTCTACTGCCGGGTTTGATGACGGGGACACCCTGGTTACACAAGGGACAGTTGCCCGGCTGATACTGAGCCAGAGGAAGCTTCAACAGCGAAAGAAAAGGGACGCTGAAGTCAAGCGCCGCAAGACTGCGATCTACAATGCATCCGGTTCCTGCAAGCACTGCGCCTGCCTGTTCAGCTACTGCGATCGTTTCTTTCGTCGATCCGCCGGTGGTGACCACATCTTCGACTACGATCACTCGCTGTCCCTTTTGAATTTCGAATCCGCGCCGCAGCCGGAACACTTTTTCCTCACGTTCGCAAAAGAGAAATGGGACACCAAGCGCCCTGGCCACTTCATGTCCGATGATGATTCCTCCCAGCGCCGGACTCATCACCAGATCCGGGGCTGCAAAACCGGCTGCAATCTGCTGCCCGAGTTTTTCAGCAATCGACGGGTACTGCAGGATCCGCGCGCATTGCATGTAGTTTGATGAATGCAATCCGGAAGTCAACTGGAAATGTCCTTCCAGATAAGCTTTTTTCTCACGGAACAGATCTAGAAGTTCTCTGGGATCCATTGCCTTTCCTTCTACAGCCGAAGTGAAGAAACCAGTTGTTCCATGAACGGCGTGATCCGGTCCTGGATGACTTCAGGATGTTTGATCGAAAGGATGTACAGATTCGCTCCCGACATTGCGAAGAATACCTCCATTGCGTAATCCGATTCAGGGTCCGGATCATCATAATGAGCGAGAAAGCCGGAAAAGTGGTCGGCGGAGTACGGAGCCAAAAGGGAACGAGAAAATCCGGCGAAAAAAAAGGTTTCAGCTTTTTCAATGGCGAGCATCAGATCGTTTGTCTGTTGAGGACTGATCCTCAGACCAAGACAGATTCCAAAATGTTCATCAAATCCTTCCAGCGAGAAACGGCCGGCTTCACTCTTTCGCTCAAAATTCCAACCTTTCGGCAATTCAATTTCGAATGGAAAAGCAGGGGTTCCCCGAACCGGAACCCATCCGTTAAAGGAAAGTGCCTCCCCGGCCTGAATGCTTCCGTGCCATTTTCCTGACCCGCACTTCTTTTCCGGGCTTCCGATTTCACCTAGAGGCACGGATACTGTTTTCCCGTGCAGGATCTGGGCAATCGTACGGATCGAAACAGCCTTGGAATCGCGGCTCATCCAACCCACAATCTTTCCGGCATCGTTATATAACGGAGAAGATTCCAGATCCGCCTGCGCGTCCGGGATCGTAAGCCGGATCATTTCATACCCCCTCCCCGAATCCAAAAAAGTTTTGACTGTGGCGCCCGTGCGCCGCCAGATTTCTCCCTGCCTGGAATAGAAATAAACAGAATCACCGGTTGCAAGCGTGCTTGAACTTCCGGTTTCTGAATCCAACGGGATTTCATGTTCGGTTTTTAGAATCGCAAGATCGAACAGATCATTGTAAGAAATCAAACGGTTGGAAGAACTCTTTTCTCCGTCGATCCTGGCTTCTATGAGGGAAGCACCCCGAACGCTGCGATAGCTGCAGACGATCGTGTCTTCGTCATAAGCAAAGCCCAGACCCCCTCGCAAGAATCGACCGTTTGAGTCAAAAGCTTCCACGGTAATGCGGTTTTCTTGCAAGGAAGGCTCTTCCGCAGTTAAAACAGACCCCCAAAGAAAAAGAGAAACGAGAAAGGCCAGTGCAGGCGTACTCCGCATCATGCGTACCTTTTCCCAAAGATCCAGGCGATCAGAATGCTCACGGCGTATAGGCCAATCATCGGAACTGCAAGGAGAGATTGTGTAACCATGTCCGGTGTGGGGGTAATGATTGCGGCTACTACAAACGAGATCAGGATCGCATATTTCAATTTTGCCAGAAGAAAATGGTGATTGATGATTCCCATTCGGGCGAGAAAGAAGGCCAGGATCGGCGTTTCAAAGATCACTCCGACAGAAAGGATCATCTTGCTGAACAGGGAAAAATAATCATCGATCCGTACTTCTTGTTTGAACTTGCTTCCCACCTGCAGGAAGTACCGGCATGCAAAAGGGAAGACATACGAATAGGCGAAGAGGCATCCGGCCAGAAAAAAGAGAGTGGCAAACAGAATAAATGGAAGCGCATAGCGGCGTTCTTTCGTATACAGGCCGGGAGAAATGAAAAGCCAAAGTTGTGTGATCAGAATGGGGGAAGTGAGGATCAGCGCAGCCAGACCTGCCAGCTTCATGTAAACCAGAAACGGTTCTGTCAGGGAAATAAAGGAGAGTCTGTCTCCTTCCTCAACAAACTGAAGAAAAGGAGCCTGAACGATGTCAAAGAGCGGTTCGCGGAGAAACCAGCAGATGACAAATCCAACAAATACCGAGGCAATCGAGACAATGAGACGTTTGCGCAGCTCCTCCAGATGTTCCCAGATCGTCATGCGGCTCCGTTGCGCCTGTTCTTCATCCAGATCAAGGTCTGCGGAAGGTGCGGATTGCGGAAGTGGAGATGCAGGGTGCATCGCGTTATTTCAGCTCTGTGTCGTCGAGTTCCTTTTCCAGACTGTGCTTAATCTCGTTGGAAGCTTTCCGGAATTCGGAGAGCGTTTTTCCGAGTGAACGCCCTAATTCCGGCAGTTTTTTCGGTCCGAAAATTACCAGCGCAATGATCAGAATCAGAAGGACTTCCTGAAAACCAAGGGGACCCATACCTGCTATTCTATCATTGAACGCAAAGCGGATCATTCTCTCACCTTCGTGCACTTCGTGTTCTTCGTGGTTGACCTCCTCGGCGCATAAAGTCCGGCTTGACCGCACGGGAGCGGTCTCCTAGAATCTTGCATAGAACCAAGTATGATTCGGATCGAAGACATCATTGAAAAAGTAGAGAAGTATCAGAAGAATCCTGATACCGATCTGATTCGCCAGGCCTACATCTACTCTGCCATGGTTCACAAGGAACAGCTTCGACAGTCAGGAGAGCCTTACCTGACTCATCCTCTGGAAGTTGCTTCCATCCTTTGCGACATGAAACTGGATTCAAGTTCTATTGTTGTAGGGTTGCTCCATGACGTCGTAGAAGACAGCACGACATCTGTGGAGGAAATCGAGAAATACTTCGGAAAAGAAATCGCACACGTTGTGGATGGAGTGACCAAGATCAGCCGGGCGGAATTCCGTTCCAAGGAGGAGCAGCAGGCAGAAAATTTCCGCAAAATGATCCTGGCGATGGTGGATGATTTACGCGTGATTCTTGTCAAGCTGGCCGACCGTCTGCACAACATGCGTACGTTGAAATTCTTGCCCCCCGACAAGCGAATCAGCATCGCAAAAGAGACGATGGAAATCTATGCTCCCATCGCTTACCGCCTTGGAATGGGAAAGATGCGAAGCGAGCTGCAGGATCTTGCCCTGGTCCATCTGGACCCGGAAGGATACAACAGCCTGCAAGCAAAAGTAGAAACCAAAAAGAAACAGGTGGAAGCATTCGTAGAAGACATTTTGAGTATTCTCAGAAAGAAGATGCGCGAGAACCAGATCCAGGCAGACATCCACTACCGGGTCAAAGGAGTCTATAGCATCTATGACAAGATGCGGCGGCAGAAAATTGGTCTCGACAAGGTCTACGATTTTGTTGCGTTTCGCGTAATCGCGGATTCCGTGAAGGACTGTTACGCTATCCTCGGCATTATTCATCAATTATGGCGGCCCATCCCGACGCGCTTTAAGGACTTTATCTCCCTTCCAAAACCCAATTTGTATCAATCCCTCCATACCTCGGTTGTTACGGGGAAAGGAGTTCAGTTTGAAGTGCAGATTCGAACGCAAGAAATGCATCGTGTGGCAGAAGAGGGCATCGCCGCTCATTGGAAATACAAGGAAGGCAAGGTAGCCGGCGGCCGGGACGAAGAAGCATTGCGGTGGCTCCGCCATCTGCTTGAGTGGCATCGCGAAGTCAGCGATAACCGGGACTTTATGAATGCAGTGAAAGTGGAACTGTATCCTGAAGAAGTATATGCATTTACACCGAAAGGGGACATTAAGGAGTTTCCACGCGGGGCTACTCCGCTCGATTTTGCGTACAGCATCCACACGGATGTCGGGCATCAGTGCGTGGGTGCCCGCGTAAGCGGAAAACTGGTAACGCTCCGTTACAAATTAAAAAACGGCGATATTGTGGAGATCCTTACCCAGGCAAATCATACGCCGAGCCGGGACTGGCTTGGAATCGTCACTACTTCCCGTGCACGGAACAAGATCAAGCAGTGGCTGAATGCGAATGAACGCATTAAAGCGATTGAACTGGGGAAGAAACTTCTGGAACGACAGATTCGGCGTCACAAGCTTAATGTGAAAAAAGTGTTCAAAGAGGATCAACTCATGGCGTTGCTCCCCGAGTATGGATGCGCCAAACTCGAAGATCTGTACAGTTCCATCGGTTACGGCAAACTTTCTACAAAACAGGTTGTGGAACGGCTGCTTCCGGCGCCTGCGGCGCCGGAAACGGCTGTGCCGGCTCCGGAACCGGCGGACGAATCGAAGTTCACCAGCGCTGTCAAGAAGGCGCTTGGGATCGGTGATGAAACTGTCAAAGTGCATGGTTCACATGACCTGCTGGTTTATCTTGCGAAATGTTGCAATCCGATCCGGGGAGAGCCGATCATAGGATACATCACTCGCGGAAAAGGAATCTCCGTACATTCTGCAAAATGCCCGAATCTCGAAAAACTTCTCTACAATCCGGAACGGCGGATTGAAGTAGAGTGGAGCGGCAAAGCGGAGTCTCCGCAGGAAGTAAAAATCTCGATCTGGACCGAGGATAAACCGGGAATGCTTGCCAACGTGTCTTCTGCCATCGTTGCCGCCAAGACGAACATCAAAAGCGTACAGGCACAGACATTCCCCGATAAGCATGGACAGATCGAGATGACCCTGGAAATCCTGGACCTCAAACAGCTGGACCGTGTCGTTTCCGCCATCCGGTCGCTCGAAGGTGTTCTTGAAGTGGAAAGAGTCCTGCATTAGAATAGTCCCAGTTGGAACAACTTCCTGTTTCTGTTGTCCAACTGTTTGTGGTTTACTCTACCCCATTAACTTTGTAAGGAAGGTGCTCCTATGAAAATCGGGCGTCGTGAACATGGTTCAATTATGATTATTGAACCGAAAGGAAAAATAACGATCGGTGAAGGGGATGTGTTGTTGCGTGAGGAAATTACGAGACTCCTCACTGAAGATAAAAAACAGTTAATCCTGGATCTCAGCGGAGTTTCCTACATGGATTCAGCCGGGGTAGGAGAGTTGGTAAGTGTGTATACCTCCGTAAAAAATCGGGGAGGCGAGCTCAAACTTTCCTGTCTTACCAAGAAGATCAAGGATCTGCTTCAGATCACTCAGCTGATGACGATCTTCGATACGTTTGAAGATACTTCGGAAGCCATCGCGAGTTTCTCGAAATAGGATTTTAGAAACCGCCGGACATGATCCGCCATTGGGTAATCTTCAAGTTGATTTCCCGCAGGCGGCGGGACAAGATCTTGCACAGAATATACAGGAAGTCGTAACTGCTGGAAACATCCCGGGAAAGGACATCCGTAAGTAATCCGCTCTCGATCGGAAGCACGGTTGCATCTGTGTGAGCCCGCGCATCGGCGGAACGGGGCGCTTGATTGATGAGCGCCATTTCTCCAAAGAAATCGCCCTTTTCAAGAATTGCCAGCGCTTCTTCTCCCGCTCCCGGAATGAATTTGCTGATCCTGATCTGTCCGTCCAGGATGATATATAACTTTTCGCCGGTGTCCCCTTCCATAAAGATGGTTTGGCCGCTGCGAAAAAATTCTTCGTGACTGAACGTAGCCAGCAGTCTGAGATCTCTGGAAGAAAGTCCTTTTTCTTTCAATAAGGCCATCTTCTTTTCCAGATCGACGCGGATCGCTTCCCCCACGCTCCCGGCGTCTATCCGGCTCTGCTTACCGGGAGAATCCGCTTCTAAGAAAAATGACTTTAGTAATTCATTGGTTTCCCGAATCCGCTGCGAAAGAGTTCTCCAGAAATGCCAGAAGAATTGTACGGCGAGCGATTTCCGGTTTTGAAGCAGCTCTTCGAGCTTTTGTTTTGACATGGAAAGAAGGACTGAATCTTCGTTTGCAATTGCATCTGCCGAACAGTGCATCGAATCGATAAAATCCATTTCACCAAAGAACTCACCTGCGCCCAGAGATGTGAGTACCTGCTCTCCGAAAGGAGTCGATTTGACGATGCGGACCGATCCGTTTTGGATAAAGAAAATACCCTCCGTAAGATCATCCTCCCGGAAGATGATTTCATTTGCCCGCGCGGACCTTGTCATGGTGATGCCGGCCATGGCCATCAATTCTTCGTTCTTGAGCCCGTTCATCATGGAGAACCGCTTCAGTTCTTCCATGATGGCGGGCAGGGAAGGGTCTGTCATAGCACGAAGATCCGCGGTCACAAGAACCGACTTCTTCAAGGAAAGCGAATCTGCAAGTTCTTGAAACATTTGTTTTCGCTTTTGAAAGAAGTCGTTGTATTGCTGTCCGCTTTCGCGATTGAGATCCGACAGAATTTTTCGGATCTGCGCCTGATAGTAGGCCGTCTTGCTGCTGTCCGAAGCTCCGGAAAGGATATACGCATCTACAAACGCTTCCAGCGCCTCTTCGGGACGCTGCAATTCGGAAAGGATGTTGCCGAGGTGTTTGTAGATATCTTCATAGAATGGATCCAGCTCGCGGGCCTTCAAGAATGCCGCGAGTGCATGTTCCTTGTCCCCCAGCTCGTAGGTAATTTTCCCGAGTAGAATGTTCATCTTGGATACGTTTGCAGACCGGGAGCGGGAAGCGTCCAGCAACTCCAGCGATTCCTGAATCTTGCCGCGGCTATAATAAAGCGTGGCCAGGCTGAGATATTTCTGAGCCAGCAAATCGTCCTTGCTCATAGCAGTGCATAGAAGTTTAACACAGCAATTGCCGGGCGTGACGCCTCACGCTCCCTGCAAATCCGCCTTGCGGGCCCTTAATCTCGCGTGCCCTTTGTCAGCCAGACCCCGCCCAGGATTACAAATGTTGCCAGAATGGTGATCGACGTTACTTCTTCTTTTAGAATCAGCCATCCGAGCCACACGGCAATCACCGGGTTGATGTAGGCATACAACGAAACCAGGGAGCTCGGCAATTTTGAAAGCGCGTATGTGAAACAGGCAAATGCAACCATCCCGCCAAAAAAAATCAGATAGAGAAATGCGATGAAGCTTTCTCTATTCCAATTTACCGCGTGAAAGTCCCCCTTCAGGTACGCCAGAACTAAAAGGAACAATCCACCGAAGAGCATTTCCAGCGAAGCGTTCATCAGCGCGCCTGAATCCAACTTTACACACTTTGAATAGACTGTTCCGATCGCCCAGAACAAACAGGCGGCTTGAACAATCACCACTCCAAAAAGGTACTCCCGGCTCCAGGTTCCCTGAAGATTGGGAAGAGTGAGCAAACCGACGCCGATAAACCCCAGTATGAGGCCGAAAACCTTGGAGCGTCTCCAGGCTTCGGTCTGATTTCCGGTCCGGAGAATTTGTTTACGGAAGAGCCATTCCAAAATGCCGATCCAGAACGGAGTTACGGCAATCATCAGCGCCGTTGGGCCGCTCGGCACCGTCTTTTCTGCGACCACTACCAGCCAGTTTCCAAGGCCCAGCAGACTGATCCCGATGATAGCCAGAGGTTGCCACTGACGAACCGGCGGGAGTTTTTGTCCGCGCAGCAACAGGATCAGCAGCAAGACACCACCTGCTACGGTAAAACGCACACCCGCCATCCAGGCATCGGGCAGTGTTCGAACCGCAACGCGGATCGCGAGATATGTCGTTCCCCAGATCAGGCATACTGCAATCCAGGAACCGTAGGCAAGAACCTTTTCCGTTTGAGTCATGTGCTGTTTCCGGAGCGGATCTCTCTACCGAGAAACCTGTCTCGCGGATTATACAGCAGTCTGCCCGGCATTCCGTTTGACGCTCCGACGGACGATCGTTACTATCAACTTGTCATGCGCAAGACCGACCGCTGGATCGATCTGTTCCAGCAACTTCCATGAAAATTCGAACGATAGCGTGCCAGCAACCGCTCCATGAGCCGCTTTCGGAAGAATCTCTTTGCCGAATCAATGAGTTTGCCCCTGACTTTGTTTGTCTGCCCGAACACTATCCTCTTGCAAAGGAGATGGAGAGCTTGCAGCAGGCCGCCTCGATGTTTTTGGAACGCAAGAAGTATCTGGCAGGCTTGTCTGCGAAGGTAAGCGCAATCCTGATTGGCGGAACGCTGACGGAAAGTGCTCCGGCAGGCTACTACAACACATGCTATGTGTTTGAAGGAGGCCGTGAGCTTGGTTCTTACCGCAAGGTCTATCCTACATCCGGAGAGCAGGCAAGGGGTGTTTTGCAGGGAACGGAATTCAAGGTATTTGAAGCGAGGGGTGTCCGGGCGGGAGTCCTGATTTGTGCTGACGTGCTGAATGATCGCTCGTTTGACGGATTGGTGTCGCTCGCGGCTCAGATCACGTTTGTGCCAACCGCTTCACCGTTTCGTGAAGGAGAGACCGTACCGGAGAAATACGAACGGGATCGCTCTATTTTTTTAGAGGCGGCGCGAAAGATGCAGGGGCCAATCGTGAAGACGTGCGGCGTGGGCACGACATTCGGACACCGGATCCAGGGACGCAGCCTGATTGTCACACCGGAAGGCATCGTGGCCCGCGCGGAACCACACCAGGAGCACGAGCCGCTGCTGTTGTTCGCCGAACTGGAAGTCTGAGGCGGATTCGAACCGCAAAACCTCATCGCGCCTTTTCCGGGTTTCTTTGTGCCTTCGTGCCTTTGTGGTGAAATTCCGTCTTATTGGCTGTAGAGACGGAGCTTTGGAATCAC
>CAZDDB010000039.1:0-1906 GCA_964504105.1 uncultured Acidobacteriota bacterium | reverse complement strand
CAAATCCTGCAAATTTTGGACAGTTCCGAGGGGCCGACAGTCCAAATTTGGGCAAAAGGTACCCATCGGCCTTCCAAATGGGAAAATGGATGGGGTCTGCCACAACGAAATTCTCCGGGCCGGGAATCGCGTGAACAAAAAATGAAGGAAGGCTGAAATTTGTTTGGGGATCAAATCTCTTCCACAAATCTACTGGCTGTAGAGACGGAGCTGTGGAATCACCTGGATTGCCTGGCTCGGGCTGGACCAGGAGAGGATTGCGCCGGCAGTGCTGCGGTTCTCGTTTTTCTCAAGCGCGCTTTGAAGCGCTCTTTTCGATTAACTCACGATACAAACCCTGTCTAGGTTTCCGGGATAACTGATGCTATAATACCTACTTATCAAAGGGGGACTCATGGGTCAAAGAGAAACCATGTTTCCGGTTCATCGCTTCTTCATTTTTCCTCTTTTGTTGTTGGTGGGCATTTTTATCTCCGCATTTACATCCACAGCGTGGGCAGTCCGGACTGTAAAGATCGATCCCACTTCGGGACCATACAACACGACCATCACTGTCACAGGGTCAGGTTACAATTCCAAGAATGAAGTTACCATTAAATACGGAAGCGCCGACTCTGTTTCCCACATCAAACCGGATGCAAGTGGAAATATTAGCACGACGATCACAGCCAATGGCGATACTGCAGGAAACTACAGTATTCAAGTGTTTGAGTATGACTCAAACGACAATTTCGTTGGAAAATCAAACGCTGTAAGTTTCAAACAAACAACGGGGAAAAAGTCCACTCATGCAATCGCAATTTTCGACTTTCCTCGTACGATGTTTATCACTTCTGTCGATTTGGAAGGCAGACGGCTCAGTCCGGTGGAGAAAGAAGATATCTGCCTGGGTGAAAATAGCGAATGCTTCGGCGACGCGGCGGCACTCACGCCGCTCGGCAATGGCGACCTGATCGTCTCAACGGGCCTGGCCTTTCAGGATGACGTGAACAAATACTCAGCGCAACAATTCAATTTTCATTTTGACAACACTTTTACGCTGGAAAATGCGCTGGATGGACCCGTAATATCTGGAACCGTGATGAATCGCAATTGCTGGTATTTTTATGGAGAAGACTCGAAAATTTCGTTGACTCATCTGAAAGGCGATCCACTGGGAGACGTTCAGGTGGGCGGAAATCGATACGATCCGGATAATGCTACTGCCGGAGCAACTAAGAAATATCTGCCCAAGATCGATGGAAGAGACTTCGTTGCCTGCTTTGGCACAAATGAGGTTCATGCGGCAATCAATGAAAACGGAAACGATTTTGAAATCCAATACAAAGGAAAGGATAAAGTCGTCAGAACCGTGCCGCTCCCTGAATTCGTGCCCAACGGTTTAATCATCGCGGCCGACATTACTAATAAGTACGAGATGACGCACTCACCGCGTGAATTGCTGATTGTGCGCACGGCAGTGAGCAACGGGGATGGGTACACAACTCAAGTTTTCACTTTGCCGGTGGACGTTTCACAACCACAGTGGAAAGTTGACGGGGACCCCGAGCCGATCACGAAAGCGGTAAAGGATAACCACATCGATGCGCGCAAATTTCATTCTGTTGCGATTGATGCATTAGGTCGCTTTGCGGTTTATACATATCGTTCCCATTCATCGGGCGTCGTGAAGAGTCAGCAATTAGACCCAAACACAGGGAAAAAGACAGGAAAAGCGCATGTGGTTTTTCGCAGTACGAATTTTCATCCTGAGGCAGGTCCTTATGGGTTGGGACTGTCCCTCCTATTTTAGTTTACTCGCCTGAAAAGGGCGCAAATCCTTCAAATTTTGGACAGTTCCGAGTGGCCGACTGTCCAAATTTGGGAAAAGGTACCCATCGGCCTTCCAAATGGGAAAATGGATGGG
>CAZDDB010000038.1:0-17841 GCA_964504105.1 uncultured Acidobacteriota bacterium | reverse complement strand
AATGAAACTTAGTTTCACATTGTGAAACTATGTCTGTAGTCCAGTCCTCCACGGCCGGGCCGAAGCTTGTTCTACAGATGTTCTCACGAAACCGACATATTGACTCTGTGTGACAAATGTATTAGTTTTCAACTCAAGGTTGATAGCCAACTCAAAGATATTATGAAAGTAACCATCGATTTACCGGAAGCACTTTCAAACCAGTTTCGGGATCGACGAATTTCCGATAAGGAAATCAATGCCGTTGTGTTGGCAGCATTGGAAGTCTGGCTGGCGCAGCAAGGTCCGAATGAAGGAGGCCACTTCTCCGGCAGCGCGGTACCGTTTGTCAGGCAATTGATCGCTCAAAACCGTGAACTCTTTGAATTGCTTGCCAAAAGGTAGCGATGCCTGATGAGGAGAATCAGGCTCGAGCGGATGAGACCGCCCAACTACTCGTTCGAGTTTACGAAATCCATGAGGTTATCATTGCCGAGACCGGCGGACTGCCGGGATTACGCGATGCCGCTTCGCTTCATTCTGCAGTTGCGAGGCCTTTTGGCACATTTGAAGGGACCGATTTATACCCAGATGATTTTGAGAAGGCCGCTGCCCTATTTCACTCGCTTATCAAGAGTCATCCATTCATGGACGGAACGAAGCGAACTGCCTTCGCTTCAACACTTACTTTTTGAATTACCGCGGCTACCCTGTCCCTGAACAATTTCCTGTAAACGAAGTGGTAGAGTTCTGTGTGTCCGTGGCTGAAGAGAATTTTCGCTTGTCGGAAGGCCAGAAGATGGTGCCCCTCACCATATCTCAAATCGCCAAATGGCTCCGCACATTGCTCAGCTGCTGAGCTTCTTTCCAAAGCCATACGTATACCTCGGATGGCCAGTCAAATTCGCCCAGCGCTTCTTTTAGATGCATAAATTTCTGCTATGTATTGACATCTGTAGGCATATAAAATAACATTGGATATATGCGTACTACCTTGGATATTCCGGAGGATTTAATCGAAGAAGCGCGACGCGTGCTTGGATACAAATCAAAGACGGACGCCGTGATTCTCTCCTTGCGCGAGCTGATCCGCCGTAAAAGAATTGAGGAACTCAAGGAGATGATGGGGAGCATCCATCTGGAGATCGACCTGGCTCACTCCAGACGCAGGCCCGGAAGCGGAAAAAAACGAAAGTGATCGTTGTCGATTCCTCAGTTTGGATTGACTTTTTTCGGGCATCTAACCCTGTGTTGGGACATCAACTGCAAAGTCTCTTGGATGCGGACGAGGTTGCTCTGGCAGTCCCGGTTCGTATCGAGATTCTTTCAGGTGCTTCCACCAGAAATCTTCCGAGCTTAAAGCGCGTGCTGTCCGCGCTTCCTCTCTTCTATCCTACGGATGAATCCTGGGCTCGGATTGATACGTGGGTGGAAATCGGCCTCCGTTCGGGAGAACGGTTTGGGTTTGGTGACCTGTTGATTGCCGCAATTGCCGTGGATCACGAAGCTTCTGTCTGGTCTTTGGATGATGATTTTCGTAGGATGGCCCGTCTTGGGTGGATCGACCTGCATTAAGACACGCAAGATCAAAGATTCAAACGCCTCTATTTGTATAACGTTTCCAGCTCTGTGAGGCGCTGTTCCAGGATTTGCATTGAGCCTTTGACGTTTGCAGGATCAAATGGATTCAGGTTCAGATGTTTTTGCAGCAAGTTGACCGGCGTGTCGGGGAACCCACCGGACATTAACTCTACATACCTTGCATCAAAGCCTGGATCGCCAGTGTGCTTCTGGTAGTAGCTGATAGCCATCAGGTTTGCGAACAGGTAGTTGATGTAGTATCGCGGGCTTCCAAAAAAGTGCGGCGTGAAGCTCCAGTTATATTTGAGAAAATCGTACTTATTGTAGTCCTCTCCCACATACTGTAATCCGGTCTCCTTCCAGAGAGCATGCACCTGATCCGGATCCGCGATTTGACCTGCCTGGATCTTCTTGTAGGCGGTGTATTCGAACTGTGAACGCATGACAATGTCAAAGAATCGCCGTAGCGCAACACTCAGCCATTGTTCCAGATAAAAGATCTTATCTTCTTTGTTTGTGGCATTCTTGTAAAGATACTCCGCTGTCACAAACTCATTGAGCATTGCGAAACTTTCTGTGAAGTACGAGGGGCCGTCAAAGTAAACGGGGGGCACTTTGTTTTCTTGAATTAAGTCGTAATGGACAACGTGTCCGCCTTCATGCGCCAGTGTGAGAACATCATCCATGTAGCCGTGGAAAGTGAACGAGTAGAAAACAAACGGGGCACCGTAGTAACCCCAGGCGAACGCGCCTGGAACGCGGTTCTCTCCCTTGACGATATCAAGCCTTCCGTTGGCCGGATCCAGCAAATTTGCGAGATCAGCAGAATATTTTTCTCCATGAAACGCCAGGGCTTTTTTTAGAATCTCCGAAGTTTCTGAAATTGTGAATTGTGGCCGTTTGTAATCCGCAGCAACCACTTCCATATCCCATGGTTCTACAGGGTCGATTCCGGAAACTGCACGGATCCGGTTCTTTCGCGCTTGAATATATCGTTTCATCAGAGGCGCGTATTTGCCGATCTCTGCGTAGAACGTGTCCGCCTGTTGTTCTGTGAGATACGCATCAAACAAAGAGCTGTCGAATCCATCCTTAAAGTTTCGAACGGAGCTTCCGGAGTTCAGCGCGTTGGAAGTCTTGATCAGCAAGAATCCGAAGAGATCAGAACTGGCACTGTATTCCTCGTAGAGTTTCAGCAAGGCCTCTTTGCGCAGGTTGCGGTCTTTTTCCTTGCTGAGTATGGAACGGTCGCGGTAAACATTGAAGGTTCCGTTCTCCGTCTTTATTTCGGAGAACTTCGTGCGGTCAAGCAGTCTCTGGAAAAACTGGTTCTGCCACGAATACAGTTCGGGCGAAAGTCGGCTCAGGAGCTGTTCCTGATCGGCGCTGAGCGTATATGGTTTATAGCGCGTGTTTTGCTGTAGATAGAAACGGTACTGAGCGAGTTCGGGTTTTTCGCCGATCAGCTTTTGCAGGTCGCTTTCGGACAGTTGCCGCAGCTCTGTGTTGACAAACGCTACCGTTGACGCGATATCAGACAGATCACGATCAGTCGCCGACATCTGTGGCTCGAGTTTTGTGTTGGTTGCAAAGGACAGATACCGGTAGACCGTCATTTTTTGAGAGAGCAGGTTCATGCGTTCCAACTTGATTGCGAGATCATATAAGCCGGCGCCCGATGCAGTGACTTTCCCTTTGTAGGGCTGGATTTCCCCGGCAATCTTCCGTGCTTCGGTCAGATCCTTTTGAAACGCTTCTTCCGACGCGTAATAGCGCCTGGACAGATCGAAGTGATATTTGAGGGCAGCATCCGCTGGAATGGCCTGAAACTCCGTTTCTCCCAGCACAGCCCCGGCGGAAAAGGGTAGCATGAGTAAGATCATCATGAATTTGCTCCTGGACATGAAAAATTAGACCTCCTGGCGCCCAAAGAGTATATAATTCTTGCAGCACTTTGTAACGTCGACGTTCCGGCGTGATCAAAGAAGATGATTTTGAGGATGAGGACTGGAGATGAAGAAATCAAGAAATGGGAGTTCTGCGCTGACAGCAGCGGAAATGGGAGCCCGCCAGCGGGAGATTTCCGTTTCCGAATTTTTTACAAAGAACCGGCATCTTCTCGGATTTGACAATCCGCGGAAAGCGCTTCTGACCTGCGTCAAAGAGGCGGTTGATAATTCTCTGGACGCCTGCGAAGAAGCGGGGATCCTGCCGGAGATTATGGTCAAGATTGAAGTCGCTGGAGATGGAGAGGCGCTGCCCGCGCCGTCTCAAGCTACACGTTTCCGGATTACGATTACAGACAACGGACCGGGCATTGTTCGGGAACAAATTCCGCGCATCTTTGCCAAGTTATTGTACGGTTCCAAATTTCACCGTCTCCGCATGAGCCGCGGTCAGCAGGGGATTGGAATCTCCGCGGCGGGTATGTACGGGCAGCTTACCACAGGAAAACCGGTGAGAATTATTTCCCGGATTAGCGACCGCAAGCCTGCCAACTACTTCGAGATCCAGATCGATACCCGGAAGAACGAGCCGATCATCCATAAGAAGAATGAGATCGAATGGGAACATGCGCGCGGGACCCAGGTTACGATTGAGTTAGAAGGAAAGTATCAGAAGGGACGCGCGTCTGTCGATGAATACCTGGAATTGACGAGCATTGCCAATCCGCACGCCACATTTGTTTACAACAGTCCGGAAGGACAGACAATCCGGTACGAACGGACGTTTTCCGAGCTTCCGGAAGCGCCTCGTGAGATCAAGCCGCATCCGTATGGAATTGAGCTCGGGATGCTGCTGAAGATGATGCATGATACGAAGAGCCACTGGCTCTCCGGATTTCTGACCGGCGATTTTTCTCGCGTTTCCCCGCGCACCGCTACCGAAATCTGCAAGGCCGCAGGGCTGGATTCTCATGCTCATCCGCGCAGAATTGCAAGGGACCAGGCAGAGAAACTCTACCGCGCGATCCAGTCAACAAAAATCATGGCTCCGCCCACGGATTGTATTTCTCCGATCGGAGAGAAGGCGATTCTTGCGGGCCTGTACAAGCAGATCCGCTGCGATTTCTATACTGCCGCTACTCGTCCGCCGGCTGTGTATCGCGGGAATCCTTTTGTGATCGAAGTTGGGCTGGCATTTGGGACAGGAAACAGCTCTCAGACCGGAGCGGCGAAGAGCGCTGCTTTGGCTGAAGGGGAATCTCACGACGGAGACTTCGAACTAGCTCGCGTGATCCGTTATGCGAACCGCGTTCCTCTTCTCTATCAGCAGTCGTCTTGCAGCGCCTACAAGGCAGTTTTGGAAACTGCGTGGAAAAACTATGGGATCGGACAATCGAGAGGCGCGTTGCCTCAGGGACCGTTGGTGGTGTTCATTCATATGGCTTCGGTATGGGTTCCTTTTACAAGCGAGTCAAAGGAAGCGATCGCCGATTACGATGAGATTCGCAAGGAAATGAAGCTTGCTTTGCAGGAATGCGGGCGGCGCCTGGGAACCTATCTCAGGAAGCGCGAACATGCAAAAAGCGAATACGGCCGCCGCAACATCTTTGCGCTTTACATTGAAGAAGTCGCTGAAGCCTGCGGACGGTTGAAGCAGGGGAAGATGGATACGGATAAGCTCAAAAGACAATTGATGAAGATCGCTGTTCGGAAGACGGGCGGCGAGAAAACCGACGATTTGCTCAGGCGGAAGAAAGAGTTTCAGGACGAGATGCCGCATTCCATCATCATCACACCCGATGGTCCGCAGGGTGAAATCCCCGGCATGCAGGGAGCGTAATCATGGCAAGAGCAAAAAAAGCCGGATCAAAAGATGTCGAGGCGCGCCTGATCTCGCTGGCTGACGAGGTGATCTCCGCCGCAAAAGGAAATCGTGACCCGGCGTTCGAGATCCCGAGCCGGACCCTTTCCAATGTCAACTTCAATACGAAGAAAGGAATCATTGAAATGGGAAAGGCGAGGCAGGAACGCTCCTTCTTCAACACAGGAATGGCAAAAAAATTCATGCAAACGATGCTGGTAGCAGATGCTCTCGCGGAACTGCAAAGGCAGGACCTGACTACGTCTCTTCGCGAAATCTATTATCGCACCAAGCATACGATTCAAGATTCGCACGAAAACACATTTGATTCGCAAGGTGAATCGGATCCGATCGTGGAAGATCTGGAAGTAGGTCTGGATGCTTTGCGCGAGGAACTCCATGTCCGCGCAGAAAACACCGGCACCGTGGTCGGTCCCCTGGTTCTTGTCGATGATGGAGATACGATCGATTGCACCCGGCTCGGGAAAGGCGGGTATTCCGTGCCGTCGATTGTCGAGCCGGACTACATCCAGATTAAGAAATGCACCGCTGATTTTGTGTTGCTTGTGGAGAAGGGAACACAGTGGAACCGTCTTTCGGAAGACAAGTTCTGGAAGAAACATAACTGCATACTCTTGACCGGAAACGGACAACCACCGCGAGGTGTTCGCCGTCTTACGCGTCGCTTAAATGAAGAATACAAATTACCGGTGTACGTGTTGGTAGACAACGATCCGTGGGGATACTACATTTTTTCAGTAGTGAAACAGGGATCGATCAGTCTCGCGTACGAATCACAACGAATGGCGGTTCCGGATGCCAAGTTTATCGGTCTGGCAAGCGGCGATCCGGAAGAATACGGTCTGCCGCGGAATGTTGGAATCAAGCTGAACGACAAAGACATTGCCCGCGCAAAAGAGATCATGAACTATCCGTGGTTTCAGAAAAAAGCTTGGCAAGTTGAAATCAAGCGAATGCTCGCCTCCGGTTTGAAATACGAGCTCGATGCCCTGGCAAACAAAGATTTCCGTTTCATCACCACGCACTATCTCCCCAAAAAACTGAAAAGCAAAAAATGGCTCGATTGAAGTATCAGACCGTTTCCCGCCATTCTCCATCTTCAATCTTCCTTGTTTGAAGTTCGGGCCTAAAGATTTGTCGCCTCCATGAATAAACTGACTTCTACCCAACTTATTTTTCTTTTTTTTGGCGTTTGGTCTTTGGACTTGATTATCAACGGAATCAATTCCTATCGGGATGCGTTTGTGCCCTCGATCGGTCTCGATCACAGAATCCCTTTTGTCCCTGCCTTCATTTATCTGTACAGCATCTATTTTCCGCTGGTGGTTGCTCCGCTGTTCATTTTCCGGCGCGCACCGGCGGATCTTCGCTGTTATGTGTTTTCCAGCTTGTTTGTGATGATCGTTTCATACATAGTTTTTCTACTTTTTCCGACAAGGCTGGTCCGCGTTCCTGTTGATTCCTCCACGCTCGCGATGGGGGTCACGCTTGCTTATCAGTCTGTAGTTGGCCCTTACAATCTTTTGCCGAGTTTGCATGTTTCGATGCTGATCCTTTCCCTGCTCTCGCTTTGGAGATACAAGGCGATTCTCGGCCGTTTGTTCCTGATTCCCAATTTCCTGTCCATGATTTCCGTTGTCCTCACGAAACAGCATTACATCATGGATGTGATTACTGCCCTTCCTTTGTCGTTTGTCGCGTTCCTGATTTTCAGAAAGGGAATGCACGATACGTTTGAATGACGTTTCCGTCCTGATGGGCAACTGGAAATGGCACGTTCCATCTGCCGGTTCCCACTTTTCACGTCAGATCCTGTTTCGTGTGGCGGACCGTAAGCGAAGGATCTTCAAGAACCCGGACGGAAGACTGTCATTTGTTTTCTGCGATCTTCTTTAACTTGGCTGCGGTGAGGCCTTCGTGCCACAGGAAGATAACACCGAGAATCGTAACGGGCACGAAGGTAATGAAGTGATTGATGAGGGCGATGGCGCCGGCCAGGGTTTCCGGCACTCCAAAAAAGCGGGAGAGGCCGATCTTGCACGCGAGATGATAACTTCCCACGGCGCCTGGTGTCGGGACCGCAATTCCGATCGCTAACAGGATCATAACCAGGAAAGTGCCGGTGAACGGGAAGTCCGGAACATAGGCGCGGACACCGGCCCAGAAACCGGCGCTGATCAAAAGCCAAAACGCGATCGACCAGCATCCGATCTTGAGCAGTAGTTTTGGGTCGTGCAGAATGGATAAGCCTTCAATGAAAGAATCCAGAATCCCGTCCAGCGAGTGCGATATCTTGCCTGGCAGAAAGGATTCTATCCTTCCCACGATTGCGCGAATTAATGTGGGCTTTGTCTTCAGGTAATATAGAAAGATCACAATGCCGATCACACCCGCGAAGAGAATCATTCCAGCCGCTTTCAGTTGTCCAAGGGAGGCGCGGGCTTCGGGACTCAGTTGTTCGGGACGCACAAGCACGAGAAGGTACACGACCAGCATCAAAAGAATGCTCAGTGTATCAAAGAGCCGCTCGATGACTACGGTTGCTACTGCGGCGGAACGGCTGATATTTTCCTTGCTGCCAAGCAAAATCGGACGCACCAGCTCACCGATCTTTGCCGGGAAAATAGTGCTGGCGGCAAACCCGATCACTGTTGTGTTGAAGAGGTTCCAAATTCTGGTCTTCTTGATCGGAAGAAAGAAGTAACGCCAGCGCAAGGCGCGCATGAAATAGTTAAACAGGATGACTGAGGCGCTGAGGAAGAGCCAGTATGGATTCCCCTGCTTGGCGAGTTTCCACACTTCATGAACATCAATGTTCCGGAGAAACAAATACAAAAAGATCGCTGCCAGTGCGAGCCCGATCAGGAAACGGCTTTTCGTCATCAGGATTCACCACAAAGGCACAAAGGACACAAAGGAGGAAAGGAGAATAGAAAATGGAGTATAGCGGATGGCAAACCGCGCACGAGTTCGGAGGGCTTGGGCAGCCTTCTGCGGTGCACCAAGTGTAACCCTTGCTTACCATCGTCCGACGAGACCTTTCCGTGTGTGTCCACGCTTATTCTCTTGCTTTGTGGTCTTTGTGTCTTTGGGCCTTTGTGGTGAATTCCTATTTTGTGCCAACGAACATCTCACCACCGTCCACGTTGATCACGTTGCCAGTCAGCCAATAGGTATCCGGGTCGGCGAGAACACCAATCGCACGGGCGACATCCACCGGAGTGGTTAGCCGGCCGGATGGGTTTCTAGCGAAGGCTGCTTCCATCATCTTTTCGTGGCCCGGAATTTTTTGGAGACTGGGTGTTTCCGTAACGCCCGCGCGAATTGCGTTGACGGTGATCCCATTTGGGGCGAGCTCGAGCGTGAGTTGCCGCATATGTGACTCCAGAGCGGATTTTGCCGCGGATACAGGACCGTAGTTGGCGGCTGCCAGGACGCTTCCAAGACTGGTCATGGCAAAGATGCGCGAACCGGACCGCAACAACCCGGCGCGAAGGAGGTCTTGAGTCCAATAGATCAGCGAATGCGCCATCACATCCAGCGTCATATTCATCTGCGCCGGATTGATCTGATCCTCTTGTTTCTCGGCAAGGAGGGGCTTCAATGTTCCAAAGGCCAGTGAATGCAACAGCACACGCACGAATCCGTTCCCGATTTCGTCTTTCAGTTTCGCTACCGTATCTCGCCGTTTCTCTTCATCGGCCGCGTTGATATTGAAAAACAGGGCACGGCGACCGTTCTTTTCAATCTCTGCGATCACTTCCTGCACGTGTGGCATCGTTCCGCGACGGTCCAGATGGACACCACAAATATGCAGGCCTCTGCGGGATAGCTCGATCGCTGTTGCTTGGCCAAAACCACTGGAAGCACCAAGAATTACTGCAAAATCATGTTCTCCAAACCGTTGATTCATGCTGCAAAAAGTAACACAAGCGCCTCGAACTGTAAAGGTATCAGACTTCTTCGAGAACCGGGGGTTCTTTGGATTGCAGGATGAGAATGAGGATCGCGCTAAGGATCAGCGCTGCCCCGAGGACCTGTCCGCCCGTGAGAGTTTCGCCGAGCACGAGAAAAGCGAACAGCGATGCTGTTACCGTTTCACTCGTGGAAGCGATCGAACCGCCGGTAGGACTGACACGACGAAGTCCCGATAGGAAAATCGCAAAAGGAATCAGAGTTGAGCAAACAGCAAACAGAATCGATTCCCGCCACAAATGACTTTCCGATACTTGCCGCCATGTTTCTACCGGATTTTGGACCACACACCAGAAAAGCCCGGCGATCGTGTAGCCGAAGAAAACAAGCGTCCAGGAAGAATGCCGCTGTCCCATCCGGTGGGACAGAACCACATAAAACGCAAAGGAAAGCGCCGATATCACGGCACTCGCCAATCCGGCCGGTGGAACGCTTGCGCCCTGAGATTGATAGAGCTGAACCATGAAGTAGGTCCCGGCAAGGGAGAGGACAAGCGCGAGCAGCTTGCTGCGCGAAGCACGTTCTTTGCGGCTGAGAAGGCCAAATAAAAAGATGAGAACCGGCGCTGTGAACTGAATGAAAACAGCCAGTGCAATGCTGAGACGACTGAGTGCGTAATAGTAAGAAGCATTCACCAATGCCAGACCGGGAATCCCCAGCAAAAAGAATTGGGGAAGATCAGCCATTTTGATTCGCAGATGCTTTCGACCAATCAATAGCAGGAACACTAGAAGTGTCGCCGATGTGACCACGGAGCGGATTTCCATCAGCATTGTTGTGGAGACACCGGCTTGCATGATGCTTTTCCCCAGACTTGCGGAACCGCCAAAAAAACAGGAAGCAAGCACGATCAAGCCATATCCTGCGGCTTGTTTCAAGTCGGATTTCATTGCTCCGACGAACCGGTAGGTGCTGGAGGAGGAACTGACCCTGGGCGCGAGAAAATATCGTAGAATCGATTCACACTTTCTTGCCGTTCGCGATGCACCAACGCGACACGCGCGTCAAATTTGAAACGGATTGATGCAGGCAGCCACACAGTCTCATGTTCTTGGAGCTTATATTCAAGCTCGAGTGTGTCTAGTTTCGCCAGGAGACCCAGCCCAAACTTTATACTTTCTTTCAAAATGGCCCGGACCCACAGCAGATTGAAATTCTCATCCGCTCGAAGTGTGCCGTCCATATGATTCAGCACCTTTTCCATTCTGTTCCGCTCGGAGAGTTTCTTCTTCTTTGGCTGAAAGGAATATACATAGAATGCACCCTGTTCTGCCGGCTTCCGCACAAAGTCGAAACGATCGTAAAGTCCTTTCCAGGCAATTTCAACATCCTTCTTAATTTCCATTCGTTTGCCTTTTGTCTCTTTGAGAAATTTCTGCCTGCGCTTCTGTTCTTCCTTTTTCTGTGCAGCAGTGAGACTCTTCCCGTTGATTTCGATCAGCTCACCGTACCGCTGATCGCCAATCCAGGTTGTCCGGAATATCTTCTTCTCTTCCTGCTCTATGCTTCCATCTTTCTTCAATTCTCTGTTCAAAGTTTCCTGGTAGAAGCCGAACTGATCGATTCGCTTTTCGTTTTTGTCGACTCGATCAAAAATTCGTTTTAGAATTTGTTCATCTGTGAGCTCCTCTTCCGCCAGACCGGATACCGGTAGTAACAACAGGAGCGCAAAGATAGCGATAAATTGTTTCATGATTTTACGGCGGACTTTTCGATTGCAAGCGAATCATCGATCCATTTCAAATATTCAGGCAGGCCGTACACAATCGGGAGAGCGATCAATTCGGGGGTTTCGTAGCTGTGTATCGCCCGGAGAGATTTTTCCAATCTACTGATCCTGGACTTCTTTGTCTTCATAATCATGAGAACTTCGGTGTCCTTTTGAACGGATCCCTTCCACCGGTAGACCGATGAGATGGAAGGGACTATGTTGACACAGGCAACAAGTCTGGCGGCGATCAACTGATGCGCAATCCTGTGCGCTTCTTCCAGGCGGTTTGTGGTGCTGAAGAGGACCACATAAGGATCTTTTTTCCGGGTTCCTTTCATTTCGTTAATCTTCCAGGGATTCGATGCGTGCCCCATCATTGTCCAGAACGACGTTCCTGAGCTCATAGGGAATCTGATGTACAGCCATCACATGCTGGATCGCAGAACGGATTCGATTTTCATGGACACGGTAGAACACAGCAAAGCTGGGGCCTGAACCGCAGATAATCACTGCCGAGTCGCCCGGGAATTTGTCCGCTTCCAGCAGATCACGGGCAAACGGCATCAGAGGCGCACGATAGGGCTGATGGACCTGATCACGAACGCTCTCGCGCAGCCCGTGGAAATCTCCATCCTGCAGACATCCCATAAAATAGGCAAGACGCTGAAGGTTGGCAACCACGGCCTGTTGCGGATAGAGTTGAGGCAAAAGGCGCCGCGCTTCTTCTGTCGAGATTTCCCATTCCGGAATCAAGAGCAGGATTCGGAGATTTCTGGGAAAATGTAATTTCCGGTGGTACACTGCTCCGCAGTCATCTTGCATGGCCACGGTAAAACCGCCCAGAGCAGAAGCGCACAGGTTGTCCGGATGCGATTCCCATTGCAGCGCTGTGTGCAGGACCCTGGGGAGCTCTTGACGCAGATGCATCAACTTCGCTGCCGTCAAAATCGCGCTCAGTATGGCGCAACCGGAACTGCCGAGTCCGCGCTTTGGAGGAACCTCAGTCTCGATGGAAATTGTGAAGTTCCAATCATCCGGCGAGACTGGATAGCAGCTGCGCAGAACCTTCAAGAACAAATTCTCTCCGTCTGCAAACTCAAGGAGTTTGCCGTTGCGTTTTATTTCCAACTGGAAACGCGGGGATGAATAAACCGAAGTCTTGAAATACAGGGAGACGGCAAGTCCCAGCGTGTCGAAGCCGCATCCCAGATTACTGATGCTTCCGGGGACCAGGATCTGAAAACTTTTAAAGGCCTTTTTCCATTTCTTCATTGTTGTCGCATTGTGGAGAGGCGGGTTTCCATGCCCCCAAATTCAATCCACGAATCATTGACCGGCATTGATTGCGATGCTAAGTTTCTATTAAAGACTTCATTCAAAAGGAGGTCCTGATGATTACTCGCGAAAATCTATCCGAACTGATGTCTTTTTATCCAGAACACTATCTTACAACAACTCTTTATCTGGAGATTGATGGTTCTCCGCATGCCGGTTTCACGATTCAGCTAAAGGACCTGATCAAAGAGCGCACGGCTGAAGTCCGGAGTCTGCCGCCGGACTTGCAGAAGTCTGTGAACTCCGATCTACGAAAAATCAAGGAATTTGTGAATCTGAATTTTTCCCGGGAAGGAGTCCGGACTCTGGCCATTTACTCCTGTTCTGCCAGGAAATGGTGGAAAGTCCTGACTGCAAATCTCTCCGTAAGAAGCCAGCTCGTCGTGGCTCCTCGTCCGCATTTACGACCGCTCGCGTTCTTGCTGGATGAATACAGCCGGTTTCAAGTAATTCTGATTGAGCGAACCAGGGCCCGGCTCTTTGAAGTGTACGCCGGTGAAGTTCTGGAGCACTCCGACATCCGGGACGAGGTTCCCGGAAAGGTACGTATGGGAGGATACGGCGGTTATCAGGAGCGGCGGATTGAGAGGCATATAGAAGATCATGTCCGCAGACACTTCAAACATGTAGCCGAGGCGAGTTATGAAGGATTCAAGAGGTATTCCGATGATTTCATCATCTTGCTCGGATCAGAACAAAACACAAATGAATTTCAACATTACCTTCACAGCACCCTTCAGGAAAAAATCGTTGCCCGGGAACACGAAGAAATTCACACGAGTTTGACTGCGATTCTAGAACGCACGATGAGGATCGAAGCAGATTTGAAGCAAATGCACGACCGTAAACTGCTGGATCGGTTGTTCGGTCAGGTGAATTCAGGAGGACTCGGAATCCTGGGTCTCGATTCCACGATTCGCGCTTTGCAGCATGGACAGGTGAACTACCTTGTGGTGCAGGAGGGGTACGGAAAACACGGGTACCGTTGCATCGACTGCAGCCGCTTGCTGACCAATAGCGGCTCTTGCGACTACTGCGGTGGAAAGACACAACCGGTAATCAACGTTGTGGATGAGGCGATTCAGGAAGCGCTGGTACAGGGATGTCATGTCCGGTACATCACGATCCCCGATTCTCAGCTTGCACTGGCAGGTTCAATCGGAGCGATGCTTCGTTATAAAGTATAAAGTGTAAAATTACGCTGCTTTTTTCGCCGGATACCGGAAATACTCGATCGCCTTTTGCAGTAGCCGGTCCGTATCATCTTCCGGTTCGATGGCCTTTACATCTTCCTTGTAGGGGATTGCAGGCTCAATCCCGTTCACCAGAATTGTTCGTCCTTTCGGGGTGAGGTATTTCTGTGTGGTCAGGACGAGCCAGTTTTCACCCGCGGGAACCAGCTTTCGAATTCCACCACGGCCATACGTGCGTATTCCGAATGCTTTTCCGGCGCCCGAGTCCTGGATCGCTCCCGCGATGATTTCCGCTCCTCCTGCTGTCGTGTAATCAGTGAGCACAAGCATGTTTCCTTTGTACACGATCTTTTCGTCTCCCACGATTGTCTGTGCGATCCGATCACGATACCCGATTTGCACAATCGGAGTGGCTCCAACAAATAGATCGGCAACCTTCGCTGCCAGCTCCTGGTCTTCTTCGGTGCACCCGCGCAGATCAAGAATCAGACTCTGAATTCCCTGCTGAGTGTATTGTTCCAGTTTTCGTTCCGTTTCAGAGTCAACTCCCGGCAAAAGATGTCGAATGGCAAGGTATCCGATGTTCTGCTGAGCCACGTAATTTTCCGTATAAGGCTTTCGTATGGGCTTTCGGACAAGGACAAAATCCACCGGTTTCTGCATGGCGCTGCGGAAAATCGAAATTTTCACCTGTGTTCCCGGATCTCCTTTCAGGAGATGATCGATCCTGTACATCGGCAGTGGCTGAACATACTGGCTGTCAATGCTCCGGATAAAATCTCCAGGTCTAATCTTGTTTTCAGCGGCTGATGAATCTTTTTCTACTGCTACTACAAGGACCATTCCTAAACGCCGCGAAATTGTCAGGCCCACTCCGGCCCTGGATTTGGCTTCCTCCAGCTCCTTCTTGTAAGCATCGAGATCCTTTCCGGCGATCAATGAGGCGTCCGGGTCCACGTTTTCCACCATTCCACGCAACGCCGAATCGATAACCTTATGAAAGTCCACGTCTTCTACATAGTTCGAATCCACAAGATGGACAACATTGCTGAAGATGCTGAGGTATGCGTAACTGTTGTCCTTTGGGGCGGTGCGCGCAAGCAAAGCACCAATGGACAAAAACAAAACCAGACATCCGGAAATCACAATTAAGATCACTCGTTTGTTCAAGGTAGACACCCTTTCAGAGCAGATCGTTCTCTCAGTGGATTATAGTATTTTCTCGCGAAGACGCCAAGCGCGGGTGTCTCTGCCGACGTGAGTTTAGCTTGTAATCCGGAGGTCTTCTATGGGATAATTCCTCGTTTATTTCATTGGAAAAAATCAGGGATTTATGCGAGTTCTGGTCGTCGGTTATGGTGGTCGCGAGCATGCGCTGGTGTGGAAGCTGAGGCAATCGCCGTCTGTAAAAGAGATTTTCTGCGCGCCGGGGAACCCTGGGATTGCGGATCTGGCGGATTGTGTTCCGATCGATGCTCCGAATACTGTGGAGCTTGCCGATTTTGCGTTGAACGTCAATATCAACCTCACGGTAGTAGGTCCGGAAATTGCGCTGGATCTTGGAATCGTAGATGAGTTTCACAAACGGAACTTGCTGATCTTTGGTCCCACAAAAATGGCGGCTGAAATTGAGAGCAGCAAGGTCTTCGCCAAGGAATTCATGCAGAAACATAAGATTCCAACTGCGCGATTTGAAATCGCAAGCAGTTCGGAGGAAGCGGAGCGGATCCTGCGCAAAGGGACGTTCGGCTATCCTGTTGTTCTCAAGGCGGACGGTTTGGCGGCCGGGAAAGGTGTTGCTATCTGCAGGAACAGCCAGGAAGTGGAACACGCGATTGAAATGATGATGCGGAAAAGAAAATTCGGGATTGCGGGCGACCGGATCGTAATCGAAGAATTCCTGGAGGGTCAGGAGATTTCGTTCCAGGTGATCTCTGACGGCAAGCGGGTTCTGCCCCTGGCTACAAGTCAGGACCACAAGCGGTTGCTTGATCGCGACGAGGGGCCAAACACCGGAGGTATGGGCGCCTATTCACCCGCTTTATTTGTAAATAAGGAAATGCATCAGCGGATCATGAATGACATCATTCTCCCCACTGTATCCGCTATGGCGGAGGAAGGACGTCCGTATGTCGGAGCGCTCTATCCCGGTCTGATCCTCACTTCGAATGGCCCAAAAGTGCTGGAGTTCAATTCGCGTTTTGGTGATCCTGAAACTCAGGCCCTTCTCCCGCGCATGGAATGCGATCTCGCGGAAGTGTTGATGGCGGCAGTTCAGGGAAAGCTCGATGAAGTGCATGTCGACTGGAAAAAGGAAGTTTGTATTTGTGTGGTTGTGTGTTCGAAGGGCTATCCTCAAAACGTGCAATCCGGACAGGAAATTCACGGTTTGCAGGATGTAAAACAGATGGAAAACGTGACTGTATTCCATGCGGGTACAAAGAGCCAGGATGGAAAGCTCTACGTCAGTGGAGGGCGTGTCCTTGGCGTTACCGCCACACATCCGCATCTTTCGGGCGCATTTGAAGACGTTTACAACGCCGTTTCCAGGATTCATTTTGATGGAATGCACTACCGAAAAGACATTGCGAAGAAGGCGTTGGACCAATTCAAGCATTGACCACTCATTCCCTGCTGGCCGGCTATGATTCAAGTTTCTATCTTTATGGGGAGCAAATCGGATTTGGAGAGGCTTGCCGATTGTGTTTCCCTTCTCAAGGAATTTGACATTCCGCATGAGGTGCACATCTGTTCGGCGCACCGGTCGCCCGATCATCTGATCGGTATGCTGCGCCGTTTGGAGCAAGATGGATTGCAGGTCGTGATCGCTGCGGCAGGCGGCGCGGCGCATCTGGCTGGAGTTTGTGCCGCACATACGACGCTTCCTGTGATCGGGATTCCTGTGGATATCCCGCCGCTGAACGGGTTGGATTCGTTATTGTCCACAGTTCAGATGCCCGCCGGCATTCCGGTTGCCACAGTGAGCATCGGCAAAGCAGGCGCAAAAAATGCTGCGCTTCTTGCGGCTGCGATTCTCGCGCTGCAAGATTCCGCGATTCGGGAAAAGCTGTCTCAGTATCGTGCAAAAATGGCGGCAGAGATCGAAAGACAGGACAGGGAACTGAATTCGAGATGAACCGCACTTACCGCGTCCACTTTCTGGGTTGCAAAGCGAATCAGAGCGATGCTCTCAGCTACGCCGGTATCCTCCAACGCGCCGGATGGACGGAAGCCCGCGAAACGGACGCCGTATCCCTGGCGATCGTGCAGACGTGCACCGTAACTATGTCCGCAGATGCACAGGGCAGGCAACTGGCCAGAAAGATCAAGCGGGAGAATCCGGAAACGAAGGTCTTGCTGACCGGTTGTTATGCGCAGCGCGTGGAAAACGAATTGTCCGAATTGCCTGAAGTGGACTACGTGGTCGGAAATCTTCATCCGCGCAAATTCGAAATCCTGTCTTCGATCGCAGGAAGCGCGATTCCTGAGATGTTTCCCGATTTTCCAATGCCTGCCGAAACGCCGCGTACCCGTCCCTACATCAAAATACAAGATGGCTGCGACGCGCGCTGTTCCTATTGCATCATTCCTTCTGTCCGGGGAAAGAGCCGCAGTCTGCCGCCGGAAGAAGTCCTGCGCCGGATTGAATCGTACAGGGATCGTGGTACTCGCGAAATGATTCTCACAGGCATCAGCATGGGCGGTTACGGAAAGGATCTCATTCCAAAAACTTCGCTCAGCCGGTTAATGAAAAAGATCCACACTCTGGAAGGGCAGTTTAAGATCCGTTTGAGCTCGCTGGAACCGGAAGAAATCGATGATGAGTTTATCGAGGTATTTATTTCCTCCGGGCGTTTTCAGCCGCATCTGCACTTGCCGCTGCAAAGCGCTTCGGACAAAGTATTGAAGCGGATGCGGAGACAGTATTTGTTTCATCGCTACGATTCCATCGTGAATCGAGTCGCTGCAAGAATGCCCGATGTGAATTTTGGTACCGATGTTCTGGTAGGTTTTCCGGAGGAGGACCGCGACGCGTTTTCGGAAACGTACCGGTATCTGAACGAGGCGCAGTTCGCCTACGCGCACGTGTTTCCATTCTCTCCCCGGCCGGGGACTCCGGCTGCCGCATACGAGCCGGCAGCTTCTCATCAGGAAATCACGGAACGGGCAGCAAAGTTGCGCACGCTGGCGGAAAAGAAGAATATTAGCTATCGTAAGAAATTCATTGGCCGCAATCTG
>CAZDDB010000037.1:0-17851 GCA_964504105.1 uncultured Acidobacteriota bacterium | reverse complement strand
CGTTTCCTGCGATCCTCCATCCTCAATCTTCCATCCTCGAGTTTGGTTGTCGGCCGGAAGGGCCGCGCTGTGTTTATCTCTGTTCATCTGTGGTTCAATAATAAAACCATGATCGGGCGGATGCTGGGTCATTACAAGATCGAGGCGCAGCTCGGCGCCGGAGGGATGGGAGTTGTGTACCGTGCCTATGATACAAGACTCGAACGCACGGTCGCCGTCAAACTCATGAATGACACGTATGGCGCTGATGTTACGGCTGACGCTCGCGTTTTCCGCGAAGCGCGTTCGGCCTCCGCCTTAAATCATCCGAACATCTGCACCGTGTACGAAGTCGGAGAATCGGAAGATCGTCTTTATATCGTGATGGAGCACATTGAGGGGAAGGCGCTCAACAAGCTGATTCCTGCCGGCGGAATGGCTTTGGAGATGGTGATTCGTTATGGCCTGCAGATCACGGATGCCGTAGCTCACGCGCACGATCGCGGGATCATCCACCGCGATTTGAAAACGTCTAACGTAGTAATCACGAGTGAGGGCCGTGCCAAGGTACTCGATTTTGGTTTGGCGAAGAGAATTCTTGGTGATGCAAAGGGGAATGAAGAGGACCCTACTCGCGCAGTGGAAACGTTGACCCAGGCAGGAGCAATCCTGGGAACGCTGCATTACATTGCGCCGGAAACGTTGTTGGGGGCGCCTGCATCGGCTGCAAGTGATGTTTGGGCGCTCGGCGTTGTCTTGTACGAAATGGCCGCAGGGACCATTCCGTTTCAGGGTCGCACCACCTATGAATTGGTGTCCGCAATTTTGAATTCCACAGTCCCGCCGCTTCCTTCTTCCATGTCTTCTTCTTTGAGGTTCATCATTCAGCGGTGCCTTGCGAAAGAGCCCGCGCAGCGTTACCAACAGGCGAGGGAAGTGCGCAGCGCGATTGAGGTGCTCCAGTCCGGTTCCTTTGTTGCTGCGCCTGTGGAAAGGGGGGAAACCGCAGACAAATCCGTAGCAGTGATCGATTTTGTCAACATTACAGGCGACCCTTCTGTGGACTGGTTATCCGGCGGAATCGCTGAAACGGTTACGGTGGATTTGAAAAAGCTTGCGTCCCTGAAAGTGACAAGCCGCGACCGGGTGCTGAAAGCGCTTGGCAACTCTGCCGGCCGGCAAGTTGCGGATGAAGAGGCTGCCAGGATCGGCCAGACTACAGGGTCACGCTGGCTTGTCTCGGGCGCATATCAAAAGGCCGGCAACGCAATCCGGATTACTGCCCGTTTTATTGAATCTGCTACGGCTGAAATGCTCGGATCCGCCAAGATCGATGGCACGATGGACAACATCTTCAAAATGCAGGATGAGATTATCAGACACTTGATGGAAACCTTGCATCTGGACATAGCGAGCTCTGAAATCCACAAAATTGAAAAACCGGAAACCGATCAACTTGTCGCATACGAAGCGTACGTCCGCGGACGCAGATTGTTTGATCTGTTCGGAAAATCCAGTTTCGAAGAAGCGCAAAAGCTCTTTGAGCAGGCGATTGACCTGGATCCAAAGTATGCGCTCCCTTACTCCGGGTTGGGGAGCATCTACGCATTCAAATTTATCGCGCATACGGACCCGCGCGACCTTGACATCGCCATCGTGAATTTGCAGAAAGCGTGTGACCTGGATCCTGATCTGGCCGATCCGCATCAGTGGCTTGCTTACGCCTATATGCGCAAGCAGATGTACGACGAGGCGGTCCGTGCCGGATTGGACGCGGTCCGGCTGGAATCTCAAAATGGAATGGCGCATTACTATCTTGCACTTGCCTACCATGTTCAGGCAGTGACGGAACCAAAACTACAGTCTTATGGTGAGGCAGTTCGGTATTACAAAAGCTGTAGCCTCATCCAACCGAACTTCGAGGCTTCCTACCTCAATTGGGGATCGATCTACATGACGCACGGTATGTACAAGGATGCGGAGTCACGATTCGAAAAAGCGATTGCGATTGAGGAATCCGAAAAGTTCGAAGGAGTAAAGTTCCTTGGCGCTTTCATGAACATGGGGGTGCTGCGAATGCGTCAGCATCGGACTGAAGCAGCGGTCGAATCTCTTCTCTGCAGCTTGAAGAAGCTCAACGAAATCGACCATGTTTTTCGGGAGCCTTTTATCGCACTGACCGAATGCTGTTTGGGGGACATCCATGCAGAACGTGGTGAATTTGAAATGGCCGAAAAGCAATATCAAAAAGCGCGCGACTTGATTGAGCGATTTCCCAAGGGATTGGGGATGGGGTATTACTTCGTGAGGATCTTGCTGGGAATGGCCAAAGCGCTGATCCGGCAGTCCAGAGTGGAAGATGCGCGGAAAAAATTCGGCCAGGCCCTGGACCTTTTTCAGAAAAAGGAAGGATATGACTTTCACTGGATCTACGAGGCAAGCGACGCGCACGCACACTATCAGTTCGCTGCCTATTCTTCCGTGGCCGGCGACAAAGAAGAATCGCTGATGTCGCTGCTGCGAGCGGCGCAGTGCGGCTGGGGGGATCCGTTTTTGCTGCAGAGCGATGAAGATTTCCTGCCGTTGCGAAATACGCCCGCCTTTCGAGAGGTCGTCCAGCAGGCGGAGGCGGCTTCGCGGCAAGTCGCCTCATTTGCAGGCCTTTCCATCTAATCCTCCTTCGGAGACAGTCTCCGTTCGCCGAATTTTTTCTTGACGGCCTGCTTCAAAACGTATTCGATCTGACCATTGACGCTGCGTAATTCTTCCTGGGCCCACTCCTCCAGCGCTTTCCAGAGCTCCGCATCGATCCGCAAAAGGAAGGATTTTTTCGGACCCATACCATCTCCTTAAGTGTAGAGCGTTCCCGCGTTCACAATCGGGTGGACTTCCGATTCACCGCTGCTCAACAGCAACAACTCCACAAACAGCATGGACCATCCACTCAAGACGCGAATCTCTCTTTCCTTGCTCATACAATTTCCTCCTGAATATCATTATGATATCATAACAATATCAAAAATGCAAGGTTGAATTCTTGAAATGTGGTAGGGGCGACCCTTGTGGTCGCCCATTCCGTGCGGGCGGGGACAAGCCCCGCCCCTACGAGCGAAGAGTTTCCAAGGATCTATCGTGGAGTTTGCTGAGTGTGAGCAGTGACAGGATGGATCCGAGCAGACAGAGCCCCATGTCTTTCTGCGTGTCCCAGATATCCCCTTGAGTGCCGAGGAAGGCGTCGCCGGCGGATCCCGTAGCAATCGAGACCCACCATTCAATCAGCTCATAGAAGGCGCTCATGGCGAGACAAACACAAACGACCAGAAATGAGAGCCATTTGCCTTTTTGCAGCGGAGAAGTGCGAAGCAAAATCTCCCGCGCAATGATGGCGGGGAAGAATCCCTGCGCGAAGTGCCCGACCCCGTCATAGCTGTTTCGGGCTGTGCCAAAAGTATCGCGGATCCAGTTAAATAGCGGCACTTCTGCATATGTGTAATGACCGCCTACGATCAGGATGAGCGAGTGCATCCACATCAACGTGTAGGCAAGTCCGCTGAATTGAAATCTGCGATATGTGACAACAAGGAGACCGAGGGCCAGCAAAGCGGGAAGAACTTCCAGGAACCAGGTGAAATAGTCGTGCGGCTTGATGCCGGACCAGCCCAGGATTACAAAAAAGCTGACCAACAGGAAAGTGTTTCGTGATCGGGGAGTCATAACTGAGAATAGAGTACAACAGTTTGGCCACAAATAGTGTGATTGCCGTCCTGCTGCGGCAAAAGTTGCAACTCAAAAAAAGAATGCTATCATTTCGAGCAGAAGGAGTGTATATGGAACCAAACCAGGATCAGGAAGTAAATCAAGCACACAACGAGTTATACAGAATCAACACACAGCTTCATGAATCTCTGATGAAAGCGGGGAAGAGATCTGCCCTGCAAACCGACGGTGAATTGTTGACCTTGCCGGAACCCGTATTCCCGCAACGTCCACCGGGTGATGACTATACGGACAAGCAATACAACAACCTGAACGCCATCCGGGGATTGAAGGGGTGGGCGGTTCCTTATTTTAAGTCGCGCTGGTACAGCAACGATCTCCGTCCGATCATTGCCTACCTGTTTACTGAATTTAAATGCAATGTGGACTGTCACTATTGCTGGTCCTATAACAATACCGTAAAAGGGATGACGGAGGACACCGCAAGGCGATCGATCGACTGGCTGCATTCGATTGGTTGCCGGGTTCTTGCGTTGATGGGCGGTGAGCCGCTGCTCCGTCCCGATTTTATTCACAAGATCGTTTACTACGCCTCGAAGAAAGACTTCTTTGTGTATCTTCCCACAAACGGAAGATTGATGAAGCCCGAGGTTCTGGATAAACTCGGCGATGCCGGTGTTGCCAACATCAATCTTGCAATCGATTGTGTAAATGAGAAGCCCGGGCTTCCGAAGGCGCTCAACCGCATTCGTCCCTATTTCGACTACATGGTGAAGAAGAAGAAGTATTACGGCTACACCGCGATGATCAACATCAACATTACCCACATCAACCAGGATGATGTGAAGGAGCTTACACAGATTGCATGCGACAACGGGATTGCCACTGATTATCACATCAATGAAGCTCCGATGACGCAGCAGGATCACTTCAAGCATCTGGATGGAAACACAACATATCTCCTGCCGGAAGATTATCCGAAAGTCGATGCGCTCATCGATTGGGTGATTGATCGCCACAAAGCCGGTTACAAGATGCCCAATCCGGTTTTTCATCTGAAGGAGATGAAGAAGTTGATGCGCGGTCCTATGGATGTATGGCCCTGCCGTGCCGGTCACAATTCGTGCATCATTCGCACTGACGGCACTCTGGCTCCTTGCTTCCCCATGTATTCGGCGACGTACGATTGGGGAACCGTCGGCAACCACAAGTTTGAAGCGAATCAGCTCAACGAGATGAAGAAAGAATGTTCGAAGCACTGCCTCTCGACCTGCAACTACATCCTTTCGTACTGTTACGACACAACGCGGGTTGTTAAGTGGCTTGGAAAACAGGTGATGCGCGGGTTCCAGGGTGTCAGCGGCAGCTTCGAATAGACGCTATTCCTGAACAGGATGTGGAAGGCGGGCCTCCGTGCCCGCCGTTACCGCACGGTCCGATTTGCCTGCAATCCGCTGAAATAAATCGCGCGATGCGTCTGTCACTTCATTTACCGCGTTCTCGAATGCTCCTTGATTCTTCTGCGAAGGGACGCGATAACCGCTAATCTTGCGCACAAACTGCAGGGCAGCATCGCGTATCTCCGCATCCGAAGGCACTTCTCCCGCGCGCCGAAGCTTCTTGATGTTTCTGCACATGGCTTATGATCATAGCACTTCAGACGACGGCTTGTCCCTGCTCTGACAGGATGTCATGCAACCTTCCTTCCTTCTCGTCTCTGCCGTCTGGCATGGGACTTGTATTCCATAAGGGTGTGGAGGATGAGCCCATGAAACCGATTCAGAAAATTCTTTGTCCAGTTGATTTTTCGGAGGCATCCGTCAGAGCGTTACAGTGGAGTGAATTTCTTGCTCAAAAATTCGACGCAAAACTCGCCGTTTTGCATGTAATGGATTTTTTTCCTGCAGTGGCTGAGCTCGGACTTGACTATCAGCAATATCAGGAAGAGATTGCTTCGAAACTGCGAACCTTTGTTGCGCCATTGAAGGTTCCACACGAAACCATGCTGAGCACAGGAGATCCTGCGCGTAAGATTACGGCACTCGTAAAGGCGGTCTCTGCCGATCTTGTGGTCATGGGAACTCATGGAATGCGCGGTGCGGCACACAAACTGGTTGGCTCCTCTACCGAAAGCGTCGTTCGCTCAGTGAGCGTTCCCGTAGTCACAGTCGCGCCCGGATGCGCTTCTCCAGGATTGGCTCCGGTGGAAACCGTTCTCGTCCCATTGTCCCTGTTGAGTCGCGCCCCGCGGGGATATGTTCGGCTTCGAAAAATATTCCGTGAACTGAAGGCTGCAGCAACCCTGTTACATGTTGTGCCGTTGAGCGATCCGATGTTTGGCTCGCAGTTTGGCGCCAATCCGTTTCTCGTAACCACGTACGAAACGGCGGAAAGAAAACAGCGGCTTCTCTCGATGGGCAGGCGCATCCTGAAGGAGGGAGCGGTGCTGGAGCCCGCGATTCGCTTCGGCGACGTTGCCGATGAGGTCCTGAAAGAAGTGGAAAGTGGAAAATACAATTACCTCTTGATGAGTGTAAAGAACAAAACCGTGCTGTCGCGGTTCCTTGAATCCATCGCGTACCGGGTGATCAGCAGATCTCCTGTTCCAGTGATCACGGTCAAAACGCCGGCTGGAAAATGACCATGTTCAAACGGATCCTGGTTCCGCTGGATTTTTCATCAAAGAACGCTGCCGCGCTGGAGACTGCGTTGGATCTGGCGCGGCAGAACGGTTCGAGAATCTTTTTGCTGCACGTCATTGAACCGGTGGATTATATTCCCGCTGTTGAGCTTAAGAGTTTCTACCGGGAGTTGGAAAGAGCGGCAAAAGCGAAGATGAAGATCCTCGCAAAAAAACATGTGGACGGCGACATCCCGATGCAGCAAGATCTGATCTACGGCCACCGTGCCCGGAAGATTGTCGAACACGCGCGCGATCAAGAGATTGACCTAATTGTTCTCAGTTCGCACAAAGTGAACCCGGATGATCCCGCGAAAAGTTGGGGAACTTTGAGCCACAAAGTTGCCATCCTTTCCCAGTGCCCCGTATTACTGGTGAAGTAGTGTGCGTATAGTTGTGGCGCTGTGGTTTCTGAAACCTTGAATGAATACGTCACCGTACTTATGAAACGAAGCACTTAATTGGCTAGAACTGTTGGTGATCCGCTCGTAATGGTTCCAACGCTGTTACCGGTCAATACCTGGTCTCCAACTCTGGCAAGCGGTCTTCCATTATCATTCAGTTTAATCAGGGAACCTTTCAAACTGAGAGTCCCGGATGCCTGCACGGTGATCGATCCGGGAGAAACGATGGACACGCTGCCGGCCGTCACTTTTAGCGCGGATTCTAATGTGTTCACACGCTTTTCCAACGCTGTGACCCTGCTTTGAAGATCTGCAATCTCCGGATTCGTACTGAGCGCTGAAGCCGGTTTGAGACTGATCGCCGCCAAAAATACCGCCAGCAAGCACGCGAAATACACAATAAGTCGGTTTGTCTTCATGAATCCTCCTGCTGCCATCATCAAATATTAAGTATCAAAAATCAAATATTTTTGCGCAGGCCCTAAGCTCGCGGATGCGAAGGCCGGTCTCGCCGGGAGGCCTATGAGAACAGGTTGCGCAACACGAACAATATGTTCGCCGGACGTTCGGCCAGCCGGCGCATGTACCAGGGGAACCAGTAGGTCCCGTAGCTGATCAAGACGCGAACCCGAAACCCTTTGCCGACCAGCCGCAATTGCTCCTTCGATCGAATCCCGTACAACATCTGCACTTCGAACTTGTCTTTCGATATGGCCCCTGAATCGGCTTCGTTCGCAATCCGGCGAACCAGCGCTTCATCATGAGTGGCAAATGCGGCTGTCGCCTTCTGAAGCAGCGTCCCGGCAAGCTTGAAATAATTTTCATCCGTATCCTGCTTTTTCGGAAATGCAATATCAGGAGGCTCTGCATAGGCTCCTTTTACAAGTCGAATCGCGGGAGATAGCGTCAAAAGCTGATTCAAATCTTCTGCAGTCCGGTGTAAATAAGATTGTAAGCACACTCCAACGTTAGGAAACTCGGACCTGGTGCGCCGGAACATTTCCAGAGTTGCCGTTGTATAGCTGCTTCCTTCCATATCGATCCAGACAAAATTCCCCAGCTTTGCGGCTTTTTCGATTAAAGATTTCAGATTTTCGTAACACAATTCCGGATCAAAATCGAGTCCCATTTCTGTGAGTTTCACCGAAATGTGAGTATCCAGCCCTCGCGCCCGGATCTGTTTCAGAACTTCCAGATAATGACGGGTAACTTCTTCTGTTTTGCTTGCGTCGCCCACATTTTCGCCCAGATGGGTTACAACCGTTGGAATTCCATGCTTCCGCAACTGTTCTGCCGCATCCAACGCATCCTTGATTTCTTCACCCGGCATGAAACGGGTGACGGATTTCTTCACGAAGCGATACCGTGGCAGCGATTCGCGCAGTCTCTGATTCTGCGCCGCCCACAACAAAATATTTCTCGATATGCCCATTGTCTTGCGTCTATCGCGTCGTCGCGTCTATCGCGTCAGATCCAAGGTGAGCCCTCTTTCCTGAGCCAGTCTAACAATTGATCCAATGCTTTTTTCGTTGTGGCATCCAATGCGGCCCCCGGTGCGCGCATCGTCGTATGAGCGAAGGCGCCCCTGCGATGCAGCATTTCTTTCCGGATCGCCATTCCGATTCCTTCCTGAAATTCAAAACGCATCAGGCCGACGTATTTGTAGAAAATGTTTGCCGCTTCTTCTGTTTCCCCGGATCGAAACAGCCGCACGATTTTCACCAGGATTTCAGGATAGGCAAAGCCGGTCATGGCGCCCGCAGCGCCTGCCATCAATTCTTCGAGAAGATACATTCCTCCCAGGCCTCCGAGAATGTGAAGCGTGAGGCCCTCGCTCTGCTCCATGATACGCGCGGTTTTGAATGGCGTCGGAGGATCTTCCAGCTTGATCGTCTGCGCGTTGGGTACTTCCCGCGCAATTCTTACCAGTAAGGAGGGTTCCATCGTAAACCCTGAGACCGGCGGATAGTCCTGGATGACAACCGGAATGTCAACAGCTTCCGCCAGAGTCCGGTAATGGCGCAAGACGGCCTCGGAATTCAGTTTCGGCATACGCGGCGGACTCACCATGACTGCCGAAGCTCCAGCGGACACCGCTGCTCTACTGTATTCGATGCATGTCCGGGTTCCATCGGCTGATGATCCTGCGATCACGGGAACACGCCCATTTACCTGCTGCAGCACCGTTTCCAGAACAAGCGCGCGCTCCCGATCGTTCAATCGCGCTGTTTCGCTGGTCACTCCCAGCGCCGTCAAACCGTCGACCCCGGCGCCGAGGAATAATTCCACACCGCGTTTCAAACTTTCGCGGTCAATCGACCCGTCGGGGAAGAATGGAGTTGGGACTACCGAAAATACGCCCTCGAGTTGTAGCATGCTTGCTCCTCCTCCCCTAACCCGGACGAGCCGGAGCCAAACGGGGGTTCCGTGGTGACCGGTGTTTCGATTTTAACGCAAAGGCGCGAAGACGCAAAGCCGCAATGAAGCACAGGGACACACTAATAGCGTAGTTCTGGCGCAGAATCCGGTAAAATGAATCCGTTCTCCTGATTGACGAGAACTCTCTTTGCGGAAGAATCACAAGGTTATTGTTGGATCGTGCTATCGTGGATGAAATGAGAATGCCGGCATTTTCCAGGTCATGAAAGCAGAAGTGGGCGAAGTTCAGCGGAACCAAGAAATTGCGTTCCGCCGCGGCTGGCGACTATGACTTCCTTACGGCAGACTGCGCTCTTGAAGGGAGTGATTGTTGCCGTTACCGTGATTGCCGTTTTCATCGGTTGGCGGCTGTTCTGGTTTCTTACCGATGATGCGTTTATCTCTTTCCGGTATGCCCGGAACAGCTTGCTTGGCTATGGGCTTGTGTGGAACCCGCCTCCGTTTCAGCCTGTCGAAGGATACACAAATCTACTCTGGATTTTACTGCTGAAATGGATCTGGCAAATCACAGGAATTGCTCCGCCTGATACGGCAAATTGGATTTCGCTCGCTTTCGGATACGGTACGCTATCGATCGGATATCTGCTGCTCAAAGAGATGAAACTTCCGGATTCGCTTTCCCGGTGTCGCGATTGGCTTTTTGCTCTGGTTCTGCTTGGAACCGTTACGAATCGAACATTTCTTGCGTGGCTGAGCTCCGGCCTGGAAACCTCACTCCTCAATTTCTTGATCACGGTTTGGATCTATTTGGCAATTCGCGAGGACAACCCCACAAACCTATGGTGGCCCACCAGTCTCGCAGTAACAGCATCCCTCATGGCTTTGACCCGGCCGGATGGTTTGTTGTTTTTTGCAGCGACTGTTTTGATTCTTTTCGCTAACTTCCGCTTTCTAACAAAGCGCTCTCTATTGCTTGCAATTCCATTTTTCGTGATTGTTCCGGTTCATTTGGTGTTTCGCCATTCCTTTTACGGTCTGTGGCTTCCCAATACTTACTATGCAAAGACAAACGGAGTGTGGCCGGAGAGCGGGCTGCGATACTTATTCTCTTTCGTTTTTGAATACGGAATTTGGTTCTGGCTGCTTCTTGCTCTCGCAGTACTTATCCGGATGGCTCGAAAACAAATTCCTGAGCCGTCGTTTGTTAACAAAACCAAACTGTTCGTTGTCTTGTCGCTCCTGGCGCACATCGGCTACTATACCCTGGTTATCGGTGGAGACCACTTTGAGTACCGAGTTTACAGCCACCTTATTTTGTTGGTGTTTCTTTCGGGAATTTGGCTCGCATCCCGGATCAGCTCGCGGATCGGGGTCGTTTTCGCAACGACACTGATTTTCGTATTCTTCTCCTGGCCGATACCTTGGATTCATTGGCAATACACGAAAAATCTCTCAACTCGAAAAGACACGCAGATCCTGATCTATCCGGTTGCTCCTCATTTTCCGTTCTTGTTTCGCAAGCCCATCGCGATCTGGGATGGGTGGCAATCGTGGTTGATCCGACACTATGTTTGCATGCGGCATCAGGAGCACAAGATATTCTTCCAATTTCAGTGGGACCTCTGGATGCCGGTGGCGGAAAAGTACGAATCGATTCCATGGACGAAACGAACCATCGTCCCTCTGGATGGAGTGGGTGTCCCCGCCTGGCTCTTACCCGGAGTTGCGGTTCTTGACAAACTCGGGCTCAACGATCGCGTCATTGCGCGGATCCCTGCCAATCCAGGTTATGTGAGACGCATGGCGCATGATCGCTTTGCTCCACCCGTCTATATTGATTGCTTCAAACCCAATGCTGTTTTCTCCTCCGGTCAGTTTATCCTTCTGCCGAGGACGGAGTCTCCGGCAGAAACAGATCAGCGGATCCTTTCCTGTGAACAGCAGTTTGCGCACGCTGCCTGGCATTGGAATTAAAAGAGGCGCGAGCTTGACCTACTTTCCTACTTTGTCAGGGGGGAAATGATCTGCTGCAGCAGATCGCCGGCCCATCGCCGGCCATACACAGCCGCCAACTTCATGCCGGGGGGCGATACCCGCGTTTGCGGCAGCCGTGCCGGGAATAAGATCTTTGACTGAGCCATCCTCTTTTAGAATCAATCCAATCGAGAAACTTAGATCCGTCCATTTGTAATTGGCTTCCCGGTAGGAAATGTCGAGGTTTGTAACGTCGCTGAACACAAGCTGCCAGCCCGAGTTTTTGACACGTCCTTGCGGAGCCGATGCATCGAGACTATCCAGCCGCTCCGTGAAAAAGCTGTTCCAGTCGTGAGGCTGAATCCTGTTCAGCGCGGCAATTACGTCCTCGTACGAGTAGGGTTTTACTGCAGGTTCCGTATCCGGACCGCCATGAAAAAGCCGGCAGATCAAAAGTTTGCAGACCTTCCAAGCATTTTATGATCGATGTCATGGTTGAGGAACTGGTCCTTGTGGACACCAAGGCGGTAACAATTGGTAAAGGACGGTATTCACCGCGTGGTCAACGGCTTGTAATGCCCGGCGTTTCGTAGGCAAAGCGCAAAGAATTTGAATTTTGCAGGATTCAAAGTTATTGTTGGATCGTACCATCCAGGGGGTAATCAGAATGCCGGCAGCAAAATTTGTCGTTCGCATCCTAAGTGCCTGTGCAAGAATAACTTCGCGGTTAGCATTTTCCAGGTCATGAAAGCAGAAGCGGACGAAGCTCAGCGGAAACAAGAAATTGCGTTCCGCCGCGAGACTTCTTTCGTGAAGCTTTTGCAGTCCATTGCTGTTGCCGCAAACGAAGCTGCGGATATTGACCAGGCGATGAAGGTCTGCCTGGATGAAGTTTGCGCCATTACCGGCTGGCCCGTCGGCCACGTCTATTTTGTTTCCGGAGAAGAGCTTGTTCCCTCCCGTCTCTGGCACCTGGAACAACAAGAGCGATTCGCGGAGTTCCGCGAGATCACCGAACAAACACGGTTTGCGCCCGGGATTGGGTTGCCCGGACGCGTGTGGAGCCGCGGACAGGCTTTCTGGATTATTGATGTAACCAGAGACACAAACTTTCCGAGATCTCCGGCAGCAGCCCGCGCAGGTCTTCATGCGGCATTTGGTTTTCCGGTTCTGATCGGAACGGAAGTGGCAGCGGTCCTGGAGTTTTTTGCCGAAAATGTCATAGAACCGGACCGGCATCTGTTGGAGGTGATGGCGCAGATCGGCACGCAGCTCGGACGTGCGGTAGAGCGGAAGCGGGCAGCAGACGCGTTGCGAAAGGCGCACGATGAGCTGGAAGTCCGGGTGCAGGAAAGAACTGCACAGCTGACAGGAGCAAACACCTTGTTGTCGGAACAGATGGAAAGGTTACGCCGGTTCGAAGAGGTCCTGCGCGAAAGCGAAGAGAAATACCGCGATTTGGTGGAGCACAGCGAAGAACTGATCGGCATTCACGAAATGGACGGAACGATTCTCAGCATCAATCCGGCCGCGGCTCTACAGCTCGGATATACAAGTCCGGATGAATTGATTGGCCGGAACATGATCGATTTTCTTGCCCCGGATATTAAAACCCGGTTTGGAACTTATCTGGGGAATCTTGAGCAAGGCAGTTCCAGAGGGTTGATGAGAGTCATTACGCGCCAGGGAGAAGAGAGAATCTGGGAATTCCGCAACTCGGTCCGTACCGAGGGAGTCGAGAGACCCCTGGTTCGCGCCATGGCCCGGGATATTACGGAACAGAGACGCGCAGAAACCGCGCTGCGCCAGAGCGAAGAGCGATACCGGGAGCTTTTTAAGCTTCAAACTGTTCTTTACAAAATTGCCGAAGAGGCAAGTTCCACTTCAGAGCTTCCGGAGCTGTATCTTGCGATTCATAAGAGCGTCTCTGACCTGATCAATGCAAAGAATTTTTACATCGCGCTTTACGATCAACATACCGAAACTGTGACCTTCCCGTATCATGTGGACGATTTCGATCCGGACTGGGAACCCAGAACAAGAATAAAAGGTTTGACTGAATACGTCATTCGAACCGGCAAGCCCTTGTTGGTTACGCCCGAAATATTTGAAACTTTGCTCCGAACCGGTGAAGTAGAAGTTGTTATTTCCAACCGGATCGACTGGATCGGAGTGCCGCTGCAAAACAAACAAGGCACATTCGGGATGCTGGGGGTGCACAGCTATGCGGGCGATGTAAGGTTCGGTCAAAGGGACGTGGAAATATTGACGTTCGTATCGCAGCAGGTTGCTTCCGCGATCGAACGCAAACAGGCGCAAGAGGAGCATAGTCGTGCAGAAGAAAAATTCCGGCAGGTCGTCGAATCTGCTCCCAATTCAATCGTGATGGCCGATCAGTCCGGAAGAATCATTCTGGTAAACAGCATGACCGAAAAACTGTTTGGCTATTCACGGGAAGACTTGCTCAAAATGCGCATTGAGGAACTTATTCCGGCACACTACCGCCGCAGTCACGAAGAGGACCGCGCCAAATTCCTGGCCGGCGCGCAGGCTCGTCCGATGGGCGCCCATCGCGATCTGTACGCACTTCATAAAGACGGTGCTGAAATCCCTGTGGAGATCGGTCTGAATCCGATCAGAACGGCACAGGGGCTGTTTGTACTGGCAGCAATCGTCGATATCACAGAACGCAAAACGATCGAAAAAGATCTGGCCGAACGAGAGCGCCTTTCGCGGTTCGGAGCAGAAGTAGGAAACGCCCTGACCCGTGGTGATACGCTGCGGGCAAAGCTGCAACAGTGCGCCCATGCACTGATCCGAACCATGGGAGATGGAATCGCGAGCGTCTGGACAATGCAATCCGGAAATCAGAGGCTTCAGCTGGAAGCCACGGCGGGAAAGCAGGCCAGTATTCCATCTCCACGCAACCAGGTGGCGATAGGTCAATCCTGGATCGGGCTCGTTGCAAAGGACCGGGAACCGCTGCTCATCGATCTGATCACCGCCACCTCTACAAAAGAAGATCAAACATGGGCACGTGAAGCCGGAATGACTTCGTTTGCCGGTTATCCTCTGCTTTTTGAAGATTCGCTGGTGGGCGTACTTTCCGTATATTCTGCCCGCCCCCTGACGCCTGTTGCGCTGCGTACAATGGCCTCCGTGGCGGATGAAATTGCGATCGGAATTCACAGCGCTTCCGCCTCAGATGCATTGAAAAAATCAGAAGAGAAATACCGGTACCTTGCGGAACGGATTCCTGCGGTCACATACATCGCAGAATTTGGAGACCCCGGAAGATGGCTTTACGTTAGCCCGCAGCTGGAATCAACACTGGGATTCACTCCCGAAGAATGGATGGCAGATCCGCGTTTGTACTGGAACCAGATGCATCCCGAAGACCGCTCCAGGATCCTGGCTCAGGAAGAAGAATGCAGGTTCAAGCGTATTGCTTTTGTTTCGGAGTACAGAATGACTTCCCGCGATGGGAACATGCTCTGGTTCCATGATGAAGGAACCGTGCTGGATGGAAATTTGTTCCAGGGCTTTCTGCTCGACATTACCGAACGGAAGAGAATTGAAGAACTGAAGGATGAACTGACTTCCATTGTCGCTCATGAATTGAGAACTCCTCTGACTTCCATCCTGGGTTCGCTCGGATATCTTTCGGCACGGAAAGATCAGTTCGGCGAACATGACAAAAAGCTGCTGGGTATGGCAGGGAGGAATTCCGAGCGGATGCTGCGCTTGATCAATGATCTTCTGGATATAGACAAGATCGAATCCGGGAAGATGGCGCTCGACCTGAGACCGGTCGATTTGATGCAGACAATTGAGCACGCGCTGGAAGCAAACCACTCTTACGCCGCTCAGTTTGGAGTAAAGCTCGTCCTCCTGGAAACCCTCCCAGGCACAGTTGTTCAAAGTGAGCCCGACCGTCTAATCCAGGTGCTTACAAACCTCATTTCCAACGCTGTAAAATTTTCTCCACAAGACGGCGTTGTTGAAATCAGAGTGTCGGATTTCAACGGCGAGGTCCGGGTTGCCGTTTCGGATCGTGGCCCAGGGATTCCCGAAGAATTTCGCGATTCGCTGTTCCAGAAGTTTGCGCAGACAAAGCCCGGTCGCGCGAAGAAGGGTACGGGTCTTGGCCTGAGCATCAGCAAAGCGATCATTGAAAAGATGGGAGGGCGAATCGGATTCGAAACCAAAGTGGGATCCGGTACAACCTTCTTTATCGACCTTCCTCTGGACGAAGATAAGTAACCAGGGATTCTTGATTGTCGAACCGCAGCGTGTCTCTGTACAATAGATATATGGACGATCGTTACATAGAGGCCTTGCGTGACCATGACGCAAGGCTGCGTTCCGTGATCGATACTGCCGTGGATGGAATCTTTACCATCAACGACAAGGGGATCATCGGTCTTGCGAATCTTGCTGCGGAAAAACTCTTCGGATACTCCGCCGAGGAGCTGATTGGCCGGAATATCACCATCCTGATGCAGGAACCGGATCGCGGTCGTCATGATTCAAACATTCAGGACTACATTCGAACCGGAAATGCCAAGATCATCGGAATCGGACGTGAAGTCCTGGCGGTTCACAAAAACGGCACTTTGTTCCCGGTGGATCTTGCAGTCAGTGAATTTCAAGTGGGAGGGAACCGCTACTTTACGGGAATCGTTCGCGACATCACGGCTCGAAAGCGAGCAGAACGCCGCGCGGCTGTTGAGCATGGGGTTACCAGAGTGCTTGCGGGCGCATCCACGTTTCACGACGTCGCCGGCAAGGTCCTTCAGGTAGTCGGTGAAATTCTTGGATGGAGTATCGGTGAATTCCTGATTGTAGATCCTGAACATAATCATCTTTCCTGTGCTGAGTTCTGGACATCTCCTTCGACTTCCGCAAACGAGTTTGAATCGATCACCCGCAGCATCACCTTTGCGCCGGGGGCCGGATTGCCGGGGCGTGTCTGGAGTCTGAACTGGGCCGTTTGGGTTCCAGACTTCTCCAGTGAGGCCGATTTTCCGCGCGCTTCGGTGGCTGCGCGGGAGGGAATCCACTCTGCGCTTGGATTTCCAATCCGCATCGGAGAAGAAGTGCTGGGGGTCATGGACTTCTTTGGCCCCGGAATTCAACAACCGGATGAAGAGCTGCTGGGCATGCTCGGGATCATCGGCAGCCAGATCGGGCAGTTCATGGAACGAAAACGAGTGGAAGATCAGCTCCAAAAACGCTCACAGCAGATTCGCCTTTTTGAAGAAAAACTGCGTGATACGGAAAAGCTTGCAATTCTTGGGACACTTGCCTCCCAGCTCGCGCACGAAATCGGCACACCCCTCAACGTGATGTCGGGACGTCTGGAACTCCTGGCCGAACGAACAAAGTCGGATGAAAGTGTTAGTAAAGACATCACCGTCATTCAGAAACAGATTGACCGGATTACAAAGATCATCCGGGATCTTCTCGATTTAACCCACAAACGCGAAGGGGAACACCGCAATACCGGTCTCCACCGTTTGCTGCGCGGCATGTTCGACTTTTTACAATTTCAGATCGAGAAGGCTGGAATCAAACTGCAAGTTCTGTTCGCGCCACACGAATTTTCGATATACGGAGACGTAGATCAGCTTCAACAGCTCTTTATGAATATTATGATCAACGCGATCCAGGCCATGGCTGAAGGGGGGACCCTCACAGTCCGGACTCGCCGCAGCACAAGTGAGGAAGAGCCGCTGCTCGAAGTGGAGGTACGGGATACGGGGGCGGGCATTCTCCCCGAACATCTGGAAAGAATCTTTGACCCGTTTTTTTCTACTAAAACGGACCGCGGGGGTACCGGTCTTGGTCTTTCCATTGTACAGGATATCGTGAAAAAGCACGGGGGGCAGATTTCAGTCGAAAGCAAAGTTGGCTCAGGAACTACCTTTACTATCCTCCTCCGTGAAAGCCCCCCCGTGGATTAATCCGTGTCCGAATTTCAGCACCTGAAATTTCATTCTGCAAATCAGACGGCACAAGTGGCGATCCGCAGGTTACCATCTAATATCATCGACTTTGAGTTGATGGAAGAGCTTTCCCGGGCTTTGGATCGCGCAGCGTCTGACGTAATACTCGTGATTTCGTCCGCTCTTCCTCATTTCTCTATGGGAGTGGATATCAAGATTCACACGCCGGATCTGGTCCCGGAAATGCTGAAACAGTTTCATGAAGTGATCCGCAAGCTCTACCATTTTCCCGGGATCAGCGTGTGCGTCTTGCACGGATACGCTCTGGGTGGGGGACTTGAGCTGGGTCTGTGCTGTGATCTTCTCCTTGCGGATCAGAATGCACACCTGGGATTTCCTGAAATCCGGTTAGCGTGTTTTCCGCCTGTCGCCGCTGTGCTTTTGCCGCGGAGAATCGGACGAAAAGCGTTTGATCTGCTGATTTGCGGAGAAACCGTCACCGCGGAACGCGCGTTCGAACTTGGTTTGATCGATCGAGTGTTTCAGGAAAACGATCGCGAACAAGTTGTATCCCAGTTTCTGGAAAAAATAACGGCGAACAGTTTTGATGCATTGCGGGCTCTCAAGAAGGCGATGCGACGATCTGAGGCCTTTGATTTTGACGGCGCTTTGCAAGAGGCCGAAACAGTGTATCGATCGGATCTGCTTCGGAGTCCGGATCTTTTGGAGGGCGTGGAAGCGTTTCTGCAAAAACGACCTCCCAAATTCCG
>CAZDDB010000036.1:2921-17857 GCA_964504105.1 uncultured Acidobacteriota bacterium | reverse complement strand
TCCATAACCGGTCATCCTGACCGAGAAACACCCACCCCACTACCGTTTCCGGATGTGCATTTGCGTCGTTCCAGTAAGGTTTGGCGCCTTCATGCACGTACCGTTTTACGGGTAGTTTTAGATCGTATAAAGTCGGCGCAATTTCACCCATCGCTGCGAGAATCCGCTCACCGTCATCGTGTTTGCGCAAATACCACAAGAGATCCCTCTGAATTGAAAGATTCTCCGCATCCCGCAAGGATTCCTGCAGCAGCCGGCTGGATCCTACTTTGTAGAATGGACTGAAGAGCGCGACATAGACGGTGAACACAAGAAAAAGATAGGCAAGAAGCCGCGATCTTCCGGGCCAATAGGATAGAAAATAAACGGCAGGAGGCACAAACGGAATGCCGTAGCGGATTCGCGTGGGATGATTGTCCCGGTATTCATACAGATAGAGCAACAAGGGTCCGAGAATCGCAAGCGACGCCAGGAACCCGGAGTCCCGGAAGCGCTTCCGAAACACAAGGATGAATGCGAGGACAGCAAACAGGGTCCAATCAAAGCTGATCAGTTTGCCCAGGGTATACAGAATCACTAGAAGCGCAAGAAAGAAGCTGTCGCGGGCCGGTTGGAAATCTGTGTGTTTGAAACTGTGATCGAGATACGCATGACCGGTGGTCCACCAGTTCAGCCAGAAAGTGGATCCCATCGCCGCCAGGTTCAGCGGCACCAGAATCAGACAATCGATCACCAGGTTTTTGAATCCGCGCTTCTCTTTCCAGTTCAAGATCAACAGCAGCAGACCGGTTGACGCAAACACAAACCAGTTCTCATAGCGGCTGAGGATTCCGCATGTGGAAAGAAGCGAACAGCCAATTAGATATTTTCTATTTCCTGATTTTGCGAATAAAACAAAGCAGTACACCGATCCGATTAGAAACAGCAGGGAAAGATTTTCCGTGAGCGGTGTTGTCTGTAAATACAGCATGTTTGGATTCGTTAAGTACAACGTCGATCCGCAAAACGCGGCAAAGCTGTCGAAGATGGATTCAATCAGCTTGAAGAGGACCAGCACCGTCGCCACAAAGGCGATCATGGAAACCGGTGTGGCGGCAAGACCGTTGAAATAGAGGTAGTCACTACGCACAAACGGGACATAAATCACGTGGGGCAGCGGAAGCCAGAAAGCGCCGATCTGGCGCCAGCCGGTATTCAGGTTGTCAAAGATGCGGCGGGCGACAAGCAGGTGGCCCTTAGAATCAAAATGCGCCATCTGGAAATCGTTTGCGACAAAGATATATGCGCTGACGCAGGAGAGCAGAACGGCGCTGAAGAAGACAATCTGGAAATAGGGAAGGCGTTCTTTCAATGGGGTTGGACCTGAGAGCGGTCTGTAATGCGAACGACAGGGTATGCGTTCTTGTACGGATCCTGATACGGAGACCGTTCGAAAAAAAACAGAAGACGGTCAAACGGATCGGAAGCGAACTGCGGATCGTTCTTCAGCCGGCGCTCAAAGTCTTCTTTCAATTTTGGATCTTTCTGAAGCATTTCCGCAGCGAGTTTTTCCAGGACATACCCTTCGGCATACTCTTTCTGTTCGAAGATCGGATCAAAGTAGCCCCATGCGATCAGTGAGTCTGCCGCATCCGGTTCCAGCATCTCCAGGATGACCTTGTTTGTTTTCTGGTTGAGCCACACAACAGCCGATCCAACCGGTAGAGTGCGCCGCCCGGTCACTTTTGCGCTCTTGAAATGCGCGAGATGATGACCCTCAAATGGTTCTGCGTCCCAGGTGACTTCACTAAAACGGTAAGTCTCGAATTCGCCTGTGACCGGCGCGCTCAATCTGCTGTAAGCGATTCCATGCAGATCCAGGCGGTCTGTTACAAATGTCCACTGGGGCGGGATGATGTAACCCAGAGGCGGGTCAATCGTGATTTCCGGATCTATTGTTCGATAAAAAGGGATCGTTATTTCGCCCGGTTTGGTTCCGTAAGAAATGGAGGTGGTCCCGGAGACCGGGCTCCGCTGACGCGTGTATTCGACTCCGCGAAACACGAATGGCTCACTCTTTTCATTGTTTTGCTTGAGCCGGATCGGATACTTTGAGGGAATCGCAGCCGTCAGTTCGTCCGACTCCGTGACCGCGCTGCGAAGCGGCTGCGGATCGCCGCTCAGTTTCTTTAAAACCGCTTCCATAAAATCATAGTGAGCTTTGATCCGCGTCTCAAAGCTTTTTAGCATATGCGTTTCTACAACAAACGCGGGACGATTGCGCAGGGTGCCGTATCCGTTTGAGAAGCGCGCGGTGGTAGGACCAAGATCGATTCCTGCAGCCGGATCCGTTGAATCGCGCAGCTCAAAATATCGGGACGCCGTGTGACCCGACGTGTTCAGAGTCGTGAGCAGGTATGGCTCCAGATCCTTCTGGATGTACTGGAGAAGCGGCGCACCGACGCGCGGATTATCATCCAGAAGCCAGGTGATGTCGTATTGAAAATCTGCGCCATCACTTACGTGATTATCAATGACAAGATCCGGAAGCCATGCGTTGTACAGTTTCAGCATGGCTCGCATTTCCGGTTGATCCGCCTTGACCCAATCGCGGTTCAGATTCAGGTTCTGCGAAGTTCCGCGCCATCCCATTTCGCGCGGGCCGTTCTGGTTGATTCGGTTGTACGGACTCATCCGCTCATGGCCGTCCACATTGAAGATTGGTACTACCAGTAGTACCACGTGATCCAGCAGGGCGGCCTTTTGCTTTGCGACGGTAATATCGCGCAGCAACATCAGGGAGGCCTCTTTTCCGGCAATTTCTCCGGAATGAATTCCGTTGATGATCAGCACGATTGCAGCATCCGACCTGTGGGCCTCCCCGGAGGTAAAAGCACCGTGTTTGGATACAATCAGCAGCGGCAGGTCTCTACCTTCCGGACTTTTTCCAAACGAAGTAAACCGGATCCAGGGAGATGCCGCTTGCAGACGCCTGCAGGTATCCAGTGTTTCCGTGTAGCGTGAGGTTTCCTGAAACCCAGAAAGCTCAGCGCGAGTGAGCCATTCCGATGATTGCGGATTCATCAACATTGCAAGCAACAAGAAAATCACCGAATATCCTACCATGAGCAGGCCCTTAGATTTCAGATTTTGGATTTTAGATTTACAATTTAGACATGATTGATTTGGCGGCCATTCAGAGGGCGGGAGCGGCGATCGAGCCGTATATCTGCCGTACGCCTTTGCGGGGGTCCTTTTTTTTCTCCGAAGTTACCGGCTTTGATGTCTATATGAAGCTGGAGAACTGGCAACCTACCGGTTCGTTTAAGGTGCGTGGCGCGTTGAACTTTGTGAATTCATTTTCGCCGCGGGAGCGGTTGCAGGGAGTGGTCGCCTGGTCTGCGGGGAATCACGGACTCGGAGTTGCGTATGCGGCCGGCATTTTTGAGATTCCTGCAACCATCTTTGTTCCGAAGACGACACCCGAGGCGAAGCTCCGAAAATTCAAGTATTACCCGGTGGAATTGCGAACCGCCGACACATACGAGGCGTGTGAACGGGAAGGCCGCGATTATGCGGAGAAGGAGGGGGCACTGGTTGTCCATCCGTACGATGACTGGCGCACTGTGGCAGGGCAGGGCACTACAGGTGTCGAGATCTGCGAAGTGATGCGCGAATTGGATGCAATCATAGTTCCCGTGGGCGGAGGCGGTTTGATCAGCGGGATCGCGATTGCCGCAAAGGCCATTGATCCGGAAATCCGCATCATCGCAGCTCAAAGCGCTGCTTCTCCCGCACTGCAACGTTCACTCACGGATAAACATTGCTACGAAACGTTCCCGGTAGAGCGTTCGATTGCGGAAGGATTGGCCGGCGGAATCGGGAAGATTGTGTATGATCTGGCCCCCCGTTACATTGATGAGATCATCAACGTTGAAGAAGACCAGATCCGGGTTGCGATCCGCAGACTGATCGAGCACGAACAGATGATCGTGGAGGCTTCCGGCGCAGTGGGATTGGCCGCCCTCGAACAGGTCGAGTGTGTTCCCCGTGGTTCCCGCATCGCCGTTGTGGTCACCGGAGCAAACCTCAACATGCGGCTCCTCCACGAGATCTTGATTTGACGGCACTCCTCTTTCTATATATCCTTAAACGAATGGAGATGATGTATGCCTAAGACGACCACACCTAAGAAAGTCAATCCGATTCTGGCTTGCCCGGTTTGTCTTTCCGACAATCTGGATGTGATCAGTCTGCGAATGAAGAAGTGTCTCTCCTGCGGCTTCATCTGGAACCACGAAGTCTCTGACCGCGATAACATCCTCCTGATTGTGGAGCACCAGACCAAGATGGAAGATAGTCCGGATGCTCCTCCCCTGAAAATCGTGAAATCCGCGAAAAAGGCTTCCCGCAAAAAAAGCCGGTAACGGATGGTGGGTGCTTGACAGTTTTGGGGGTTTCTCGAAATGAAGCGGGGCAGACTGTGTGAAAATGTAGAAGAGAAGCAGTTTTCGGTCTGTAACGCCGGCGTCTCGCCGGCAGAGCTCGAGCATAAACCATGCTTTGGCCGGCGGGGACGCCGGCGCTACAAAGCGTTTTCACACAGTCTCGCGAGCATTTCCCCCAAAACCGTTAAGCACCAGGATTCGTCCGGTTGCGTAATTGGCTTTACCCGGATACAATAAGTCATTACAAATTCCTGAATTATTCTGAGTGATCGGGTGGAACTGAGGAAGTAATCATTATGAAAGTCATTCTTTTTGTGCCGCCGGGGGGCTATTTTGCCGAACGGTGGAGTCAGGGCTCCACGATGCCAAATCTGGGCATTCTGTATATTGCTGCTGTTCTGGAGCAGGATGGGGTCGAGGTGCGGGTTGTCCCTGCCGACGTCCTGCGTATGAGTTTCGAGGATCTGGAGAAGATCATCCTGGAGGAGAAGCCTGACATCACCGGAATTACCGTAACAACGGAAAACCGCTTCGACGCGTTTGAGCTTGCCCTGCGTTCGAAACGAATCTATCCGAAGGCGCTCACAGTGATTGGGGGTCCGCATTGTACTCATACCGCTGACGATACACTGAAGCATCTGAGCTACGTGGATGTAGTGGTCCGTAACGAAGGCGAAGAGACGATGGTTGAGCTCGTGAAGGCTCTGAAGGCGGGAGGCGATCTTAGCAAGGTGACGGGCATTTCCTACCACGATCAGGAGGGCAACACCGTTCACAACCCAACCCGGATCTATATCAAGGATCTCAATGAATTGCCATATCCGGCACGCCATCTTGTTCCGTTAGATCAATACAATTTCAAAATGGATGTTCCCGGTCATGGAATGCTCCCGGCATCATCCGTAATTACAAGCCGCGGATGCCCCTTTTCCTGCACGTTCTGCGCGACACCCGGCAACTGGGGACGCAAAGTGCGCGCCCACTCGCCCGAATATGTGCTGGATGAAATTCAGTTTTGCATGGACAAATATGGCGCAAAGGCGATCTGGTTTTATGACGACATCTTCAACTTCAATCCCAAACGGGTAAACGAAATCTGCGATCTCATTCTCAAGAGAAAGATGGATTTTAAGTGGTTCTGTGAAATCCGGGTAGACGTGATGACAAAACCGCTGCTTGCAAAAATGGCAGAGGCCGGACTCTTCCATCTCGGATTCGGTGTGGAATCTGGTTCCGAGCGCGTTCGAAAACAGATCATCGACAAAAAGCTCGATTTGAACCAGGCCAGAGACGTAGTGAACTGGAGCAATGAGTTTGGGGTCGTTCCCAATCCATTTTTTATCTTCAGTCATCCCACGGAGACCTGGGATGAAGCACAGGAGACCATCAGCATTATGGAAGAGTTCCGCGATAAGACGGAACAGAGTATTGCCATCATGCACGTCTATCCGGGGACACCGCTCGAAAAGACGGCTCGCGAAATGGGGTTGCTTCCCCCGGACTTCACGTGGACGAAGCGATACGATAAACGCATCATCACCTTGCCGGCTGCGCAGGGAGACGTGCCTCTGTTTATCGATAGGCTCAACTGGTGGCAGATCAGCGAACTGCTCTTCCGGTGGTCTGATTTCCGCCGCAAGAAGTACAGCATCCTCAACAAAATTCCCAAGGCCCTCCAAAGCATCCACAATTTGGGAGACTTCAAACGGTACGCCATCATGTTTTTGGTGTACATGAAGGTAAAAGTACTTGGACAATTCAAGGCGAATCCGCATTTGAGCCCGATCCCGAATGGGCCTGTCGCCTTCAGCGGCGATTAGGCGATCGAATTAACCACAAAGACACAAAGACACGAAAAAGCACGAAGCGAAGAAACTAAAAGCGTTTTGTGGTTCTTTGTGACTCCGTGCCTTCGTGGTTAATTCGATTCTGCCTTTGCGGTGAAATACCATCATGTCGAAGAACCGTTGCTTTGCCTGCGGAACCGATAATCCGGAAGGGTTGCATCTTCATTTCCACTACAATTCGATCGGGCGTTCCGTAGAGTGTTCCGTGAAGATCTCCGCAAAGTATCAGGGCGCCACCGGCTTTGCGCACGGAGGGATCATCGCAACACTCCTCGATGAAGCGATGGCAAAGGTGAACGGAATGGGAGGAGTCCGGGCGGTTACGGTAAAACTGAACATCACGTACCGCAAAATGGTTCCGGTTTGGCGGAAGCTTCAGCTTCATGGCCGGCGAACGAAAAGGAGCGGCAGAAAATTGTATCTCCGTTCCGAGCTGAGAGATCCGGACGGCGTTGTCCTGGCAGAAGCAAGTGGTCTATTTCTTACTGTTCTTCCCGCTTCTTAGAAATCAACGTGTTCAGCCGCTGCTGGTCCTGCACAAGGTGTTTGGCGCCTGCCATCAACACCAACCCTCCCAGCAGAATGGCTGCGGGTCCAAGCATCACTCCGATTGTGAGTGAATTGGTGATGTCTGATACTTTTCCCATGATCGCGGTGGAAACGGCATCCCCGAAAAGATGAATGACCAGGATATTCATCGCCATTGCAGTGGCGCGCATTCCAGGATAGACCACGCTGATGATTGCGGCATTGAGAGGGGCGATGTTGAAAAAGAGAAAGAATTCGGTCAAGAAAATGAATGCGAACGCCCACTCTTTGCTCTCAACGAGGATCGATAAACAGGCCAGAGGCACAGACAAAAGCATCCCGATTGCCGAGACGTAAAAGTAGGATCTTTGATTGGTTTTTTGCCAGAGGTCGGCAATGAAACCGCCAATCAAGGTTCCGGCGATCCCGGCAACAACAGTGGTAGCTCCAAAAAGCTGAGTGGCCTGGGTGATGTGCCAGCCGCGCATCCGGGACAAGAATGTGGGGAACCAGTAAGCGAGTCCTCCCGTGGCAAAAGTTAACGCGGTAGTGCCGATCAAATTGTACACGTACGAAGGCGTTTCCGCCAGAAATCGAAAAGTGACCGGAATCGAAGGGGTATTGTTGGCAACGATCCGTTCCGGCTCCCGGATCCATAAAGCCAGCAAAGCCAGTACAACACCGGGAACCGCCGCCACCAGGAAAGCAGTCCTCCATCCGTAATGGTGTCCCAGCACGCCGCCGGCGATGATGCCGATGGCGCTTCCCAACGGCGTACCAATAAAGTAGATGGAAAGCATTCGTGAGCGGACGCCCTCCGAATAATAATCGCTGATCAGCGTGGGAGCTACCGGCCCGTAACCCGCCTCCCCGATTCCCACCGCAGTCCGGATCGCGCGAAGCATCGAATAGCTGTTTGCCATTCCGGAGAGCGCCGTGGCGATGCTCCAAAGAAATACGCTGATGCTGGCCAGTAGTTTCCTGCTCATTCTGTCTCCCAAAAAACCGAGAAAGGGCGCGGAAAACAGATATCCGACGGTGAATGTAGTATGAAGCAATCCCAGCTGCGCGTCGGTGAGATGCAAGTCCGCTTTGATAAAAGGCAGAAGAGCCGAGATGATGTACCGGTCTAGATAGTTCACCAGGTTCATAGACGTCAGCACGAACAGGGCGAACACCTTCATTTTGCCTGTAATCATCGCAAAAACATTACCATAGTTATCGATCAATCACTCGTGTTTTGGAACCGTTCTATTTTGGAGCGCGGGCGTCCCTGCCCGCGACGGCGGCCATGGAGGGCCGCCCCCCAAATTAGGATTCTCGTGTTTCCCGCCCCCACACCCTCAAGACGGTGTAGAATAATCCTTCTGAGTCAGGACAAACGTATAAGGGTACAAGGAGGAATTTAGATGCAGAAACGAGTTTCGTCTTTGATTGTGTTTGCGATGTTCGCGCTGGTATTTTCAAGCTCCCTGGTTTGGAGTGAGGAAGCGGCGCCGAGTCTTTATAAACGGCTGGGAGGATACGATGCGCTTGCCGCGGTTACGGATGACTTTATCGGCAGATTAGTCACGGATCCGGACCTCAAGCGGTTTTTTGTGGGTCACAGCACCAATTCGCTGAACCGGATTCGCCAGCTGGTTGTTGACCAGCTCTGCTTTGCAACAGGCGGTCCGTGTGTGTACATCGGCCGGGACATGAAATCGGCGCATGCCGGGATGGGAATTTCGGAAGCGGATTGGGCGAAATCAGAGAGCGCCCTGGTTGCCACTCTTGACAAGTTCAAAGTTCCCGAAAAAGAAAAAGGGGAAGTGATTGCCGCCATTCAGACTCTGAAGAAAGATATCGTCGAAACAAAGTAAGTCAGTCTAAGGGCCTGCGCAAAAATAGCAAGTTATTTTTGTGCAGGCCCTTACTTCAACCGCCGGTCTCAAAGGTCAGAGACCTGCCTTTTTTGTCCTCCGATGTGTAACCATTTGGTTACATATCTAGACAGATTGTCAAATCTGCTATAATGGAAACCGGTCGTCTGGGGGAAGAAGTTTGGTGCGAATCCTGTTTGTTCTTGCCGCCCTGCTTGCAGCCGGTCATTCCCTTTTTGCCGCTACGTTTGTGCTGAAATCCGGGAAAAAGATTGAAGGAAGAATTCTTTACGAAGATCTGGAAACTGTTCGCATCCGCGACAGCGCCGGAACCAGGATGAGTATTCGGAAGAGCCTTCTGGATCAGGAATCAACCGCGGCCGCAAATGTACGTGAGGTGCAGATTGCAGTTCAGATCAATCCGGACATTCCCAAATCTTCCCGTTCCACGCTACCCCGGCAAACTTATAGCCGGGTCCCCGTAATTCCGGTTCTGCAGAATGGCGACGGGCATGATCGGGAGCGACAACTTCGCACTGCTCAGCGCGAATACAATCGTCTCACGCAAGCCTGCAAATCGGCAGGGGGCGGCCCTTCACGCGGGCTTCTTCGGACAGTGACCTACATGGTTCACGGAAAACCTGTCCGGATTACCGGCTACTGGGCGAATCCGTTGGACATCGAAAACGCGAAACGCATCTGTAAAAGGGCGATGGAGGCCGAACAGAACTGGTTTTCCGCAAAACAGGAGTGGGAGGAGTTTCAGCGTTCCGCGCACACGGTTTCTTCACTCTCCACAACTGCCAAATAGTCTTCCGGCCGGACCGGCCGGCGCTTCTATTTTCTTGTCTTCCGAATCCGTGTTAAAATTCACTCGAGCTTATTACTAAACCGGGAGGGTCCATGAAAAGTCTCAAGTATTTGGTAGTTCTTTTCGTTTCACTTCTTTTTGTTTCCATCTCGTTTGCTGTGACAGACGAGGAAATCTTTCGCGCATTCAGCTTGAACCTGTCCACGCCGGGAGCCCGCGCGGTGGGAATGGGCGGCGCCTTCATCGGCCGTGCAGACGACGCAACTGCGGCCGAGACGAATCCGGCGGGACTGACGATTCTTGCGCGTCCGGAAGTCTCTTTGGAATACCGCCACTCCAATGGCCGCAGCGTGACTACGAGCATTTTCAATGTGCCGATCAGAAACTTTGATCTGAATCCGCATCCTCCGGTTTCTCCGGGATTCGATCGAACCATCGCAGACTTTCAGGCGCTCGATACACTCGATAGCACAGATGGTCTTGGATTTGCGAGCTTTGTGTACCCCTTCAGCCGCGTGACCGTTGCGTTTTCCCGTCACGAGCTGATCAAGACCAATGCCAGTTTGTTTGGTGGACTCTCCGCCAGCCCGTTTCACTTCCTGGAACCGAATAATTTCATCGGGGATGCGGAGATCAGGGATGTAAATTACAACTTTACGGCGGCAACAAAGATCGGTGATGCGATTTCTGTAGGTGGAAGCATCAAGATTGCCGATTTCAACTTCGATTCTCTCATCAGCGCGCGTCAGCGAAACGAGCCTGGCTTTGGCGAGCATTTTACTTCAAGGATCAACACACGTGAAACCAAAGTCGGCTTTAATGCAGGTATTCTGGTGCATCCCACCAGTGGGGTCTCTGTTGGCATCGTTTACAAGTTTGAGCCTCAATTTACTCTGGGAACTGTAGTGAACAACAATGACCAGAACCCGCCATTTGCGGTTCAGAGAGATGTGACCTTTGATGTTCCCGATTCTCTCGGATTTGGCGTTTCGGCATCTCCCAATTCCAACTGGACGCTCAATCTTGATGTCATCCGCGTGTTCTATTCGCAGCTTGAAAACGTGGATACCGGCTTCTCGCTGTTTACGCATCTTCTTCCGAACGACCAACAGCAGATCCTTCTGCCGGGATCCGCCAACGCAGATGTAATCGATTTTAAGATCGATGACGGCATCGACATTCATGCCGGAGCCGAATATCTGTGGACGCATGAGAACTATGTGTTTGCGCTTCGGGGCGGATATTACAACCAGAGCCGCAACCGGTTCTTTTTAGCGAATGCCCCGAACCTGGATGTGGATAGCTTCTTGCGGCCCATCTTCGGCTCGGATGCGGGTGAGCACTTCAATCACGTCACACTGGGTACAGGTCTCACTTATGGAAACTTCCAGGTCGACTTCGCTGCGGACATCAGCGATGACGATGAAATTGATGCGAACCTGGGACAGCTGACTGTAAAGAAGGAAGCTTCCGAGCGCAGTGTGGACATTATCGTGTCCTCTGTGTTCAGATTCTAGGCCGGGGATGATCGGAGCGCGGAGCAGCTTTCTGGCAGCTCTGTCGCTCCTTGTTCTCACAAGCCCGGTCTTCGGAATTGAGTGGTACAAAGCCTACGATAAAGGAAAGGAAGCCATTCGGAATGGAGACTGCGCTCAGGGCCAATCGCTCATGCTGGAAGCCCTGAGGCAGAATTCCAAAACCGGGCTGAAAGTTCCAACGTACGGCACACGCCGTGAAGAGTACATCCCTCATTTTTATCTGGCTCAGTGCGCAGAACGGGAGGGGGATCTTGCAAAGGCAGCCCAATATTTAAGGGCTGCTGAATCCAGCGGCGCTTCCTCCTCTTCCTTTGCTACGGAGTTTGCATCGACAAAAAGCAAAGTTGATGCAGCGCTGAAGGCTCAGAAACAAACTGAAATTCCACCCATGGTGACGCCAAAGAAGGATCCCGTTGTTTCGCCCCCCGTGCAGACATCTCCCCAGCCTGCAGCTGTGACCGTTCCGCCAAAGGAGTCCACCGATGCGGCCGTTGATAAAGAGACAACGACCCGCCGGCTTCTGAAGGAAGCATCGGAGGATCTGGAAGCGGGACGTTTGGAGGAAGCTCGAAAGATCGTGGAAGGCGTGCTTCGACGAATGCCGGATCGAACCGACGCGCGGCTTCTCCTGGACGAAGTTTCCAAGCGCGAGAGGATCGAGCTGCAGTCGCGTGAAAAAAGCAAACGGCTCAATGAGCTGGAACAATTGATTCGAAGGGGAGATCTCGATACGGCGGAGAAAACGGCAAACTCAATCCGGTCGATTTTTGGAACCGACGCGCATCTGGATTCTCTGGTCCGCGAGATCGAGAAAAAGCGCGAGCTTTTGCTCGAAACCCAGAGGCAGGCTGAGTTGAAACGGGCGGTCGAGAAACAGGTCCTTTCGGCTTACTATCGCGGCGATTACAGCGGCGCTATTGAACTTGCGGGGCAGTGGCTGCAGCGAAATTCCGGAAGCTGGCGTCTTCACTTTTTTGTCGGTTGCTCCTATGCCGCTCTTGCCATGATGGAAGAAACAGAGCGGGATTCTCGTTTGAGTCTCGCGCGCGATTCATTCCGCAAGGCTCGCTCCGTCACGAAAGAGATTGCAGTTCCACCGTACATCTCTCCAAAGATCCTGGAGATATACAGGACTTCCTGAGGCGTGGATCCAATGTACTGTCTAAATTGTGGGAATCCTCTGAAACCGGACACGCGCTACTGTGCCCGTTGCGGGGCCTCCGCTCCTGTAACTCGAATGGAGACGATGGCGACGCCTCAGGATCCGCGGATTGCAGCCATCGAACAAGCGTTAGGCCACAAGTACAAAGTCCTGCGCAAGATCGGGTCCGGCGGCTTTGCCGACGTCTATCTCGGAGAGCATGCGCAGCTTGGCAGGGAAGTTGCCATCAAGATCCTGACACGTTCCCATTCAGCCGAAGAGGAGATGGTCGAACGTTTCCGCCGGGAATCAAAAGCTGCCGCCAAGCTGTCTCATCCGAACATCATCGACATTTATGATGTCGGCGAAAGCCGCGAAATCTACTACTTCGTCATGAAGTACATTTCCGGAGAGACACTTGCCCGGAAGATGCAGCGCGAGAAGAAGGTCCCGCCGGTAGATGCGATCTATATTGTGCGGCAGATCGCAGACGCGCTCTCTTACGCTCATGAACACAACGTCGTTCACCGGGACATCAAGCCTGCAAACGTCATGCTGGATGAATACGGCAAACCCGTGCTGATGGATTTTGGAATTGCACGTGTCCAATTTGGCGGACAATTGACCAGAACCGGCACGGTTATGGGAACCCCTCATTACCTTTCTCCAGAACAGCCTCTTGGAAAACAGGTGGACGGCCGAAGTGACCTTTACAGCCTGGGGATCATGTTCTACGAAATGCTTGCAGGGCGTGTCCCGTTTCATGATGACGCTGCAATCGCTTTGATCTACAAACATATCAACGAAGCTCCCCCTCCGCTGCACGAAGTTGCTCCCGAATTGCCGCTCGATTTGTGTATGATCGTTCATAAACTGATCGAGAAACTTCAGGAGAACCGGTACCAGTCGGCAGGTGACCTCATTGACGCCCTGGACACGCTTGAGGAAATCTATCCGATCCGCTCCACTCCTTCCAGTCGTCGCAGCACGCCCGGGATCAGACGGAGCACCGATAAACTTGTCTTGCTTGCTGAAGAGCATCTGCAACAGGACAAACTCGATAAAGCTTTGGAAATTTATGCGGGAATCCTCAAGAGGCATCCGGATTATTTGGAGGTCAGGGAAAAAATGGAAGCGGGGCTGCAGAAGCTTCGCGATTCGGCGTCGAAATTGATCTCCGAAGCGGAGTTCGGTGAGGCCAGGGCTGTCCTTGCAAGAATGGAGCGGCTATCCTCCGATGATACCCGGCTGATTTTCTTGAAATCCGATCTTGAGGCGGAGGAACAAAAACATAAAAAGGAAGCCGAATTCAAGAATAGCTACGATGCTGCCGTTCTTGCGCTCAAGCACGACAATGCTACCGGCGCTGTCGACCTTCTCACAAAGGCTCTTACGGTGGATCCTGCAAACAGAGAAGCGAATGAATTATTGCGGCAAGCGCGTTCTGCGTACGAATCAAACCGCAGTAAGGCGGAGCTGGCGAACCTTGTTGCCGAAGCGGAATATCACCTGCAGCATGGCTCGTTTGACGTCGCCCTGGCCGCGGTTAAGAAAGCGTCTGAGATCGATCAAAGTTCGGGGGTATTGCAGCTTCAGGAGAAAATTCAATCTGCCGTTAAAGAGAAAGCTTATCGTGAAGGGGAATTGGAGCGGATTTCCGCGGAAGTGGATCAGTTGTGCGAGAAGTTGAATTTTACCGGAGCTCAGTCGTTACTGGAAAGCGTGCGGGAACGTTTTCCTGATCTGGCAAAATCCAGCCTTGGTATTATTCAGCGGAACCGTCTTTTGCACCAACCTTTTGCCAGAGCAGAAGAGCTATTCGAACAAAACAAATTCGAGGAAGCGCGTCTTTCTTATCAGGAATTTCTAAACAAACCGCAATCCTACGATTTTCAGGTCTTCTATACTCTCCGAAAGCGTGCCGAAGAAATGCTACCTGTGATTCGAAGCCGGATCGAGGAAGCCGAACTCGAGCAACGGATCAAGAAGGCGGATGTCTTCTTGCGCATGGGTCAATTCGATCTTGCGCGCAAAGAATGCGAAGCCGTTCTCGAAAAGAACAAAACGCATCCTGAAGCCATCGCCAAGTTAAAGGATATTGAAGGGAAGGAAGTTGCTCTGAAGAAGAAGGAGGAAGGTCCTGACACGGGGGAGGTGCTTCGCGAAGTTGCTGCGGTCCAGACAGTTCAGGTTCCTCGCCCGTCTGCGCCCGGCAAGGTACTCCCTTCTCCGTCCGTGGTGATTCCTCCTGCTCCGGCGCCGCTGCGGCCTGTGCCGGTTCCAAAAATCAGTCGGAGTCTCCCTGTCGGTCTATTGATTGGGGCGGGAAGCGGCGTTGTCCTTGCTGCAGTATTCCTAGCATTCGTTTTCTGGAACCCTGGATCCTCGTCTCCAACGGTAAAACCGTCCCAAAACCCTGTGGTGATACCGCCATCAACGGAAAAGCCGAAACCGGCGATTGTCGCGACGACACTCCCGGTATCGATCGATGTGACTCCATGGGCTAATTTCGAGATCCAGGGGGGCGCGCTCAAGGCACCCATCACCGACACAACTCCGGTAGTTGTAAAACTCGCACCTGGCCGCTATTCGATTCTTTTCCGGAATCCAGATTTTCCGAGCTTTAACGAAACCATTATTGTGGATGAGTCCAACACAACCTTCCACTTTCAATTTAAACAGTTGGATACTGAAAGTCTCGCCAATTCACTCGTGCAGTAGGGTGCGGGACTGGAAGTCCGCGCACTGTTGTTCTACACTAATAGAGTAACTCTCGCGAAAT
>CAZDDB010000036.1:0-2821 GCA_964504105.1 uncultured Acidobacteriota bacterium | reverse complement strand
GGACTGGAAGTCCGCGCACTGTTGTTCTACACTAATAGAGTAACTCTCGCGAAATCCAGCAAGGAGTCAGACATGGAGTTTCCATCCTACGTAAAGAACAACAAATTGCGCGATTGGGTTCGGGAAATGGCCGGACTCTGTAAGCCGGAAAAGATTCATTGGTGTGACGGTTCCCAGGAAGAGTACGACCGTCTTTGCGAATTGATGGAGGAATCGGGTACATTCCGGAGGTTGAACCAGGAGAAGCGCCCCGACAGCTACATCGCATTCTCCGATCCGAGTGATGTTGCGCGTGTTGAAGACCGTACCTTCATTTGCAGCCGCCGCAAAGAGGATGCAGGCCCTACGAACAACTGGGTGGAACCAAAGGAAATGAAAGCAACGCTTCGCAAACTCTTTGATGCATCGATGCGCGGCCGCACGATGTATGTAATTCCGTTCAGCATGGGACCGTTGGGATCGCATATTGCGCAAATCGGCGTGCAGTTGTCTGATTCCCCATACGTGGCAGTCAATATGCGCATCATGACCCGTATGGGAAAAGCCGTTGTGGATGTTCTTGGAGAGGGGGATTTTGTTCCCTGCCTTCATTCTGTTGGAATGCCTCTCGATGCGGGGCAAACCGAGGTTCCATGGCCCTGTAACAAAGACCATAAGTACATCGTGCATTTTCCGGAGGAACGCGCGATCTGGTCTTATGGCAGCGGATATGGTGGAAATGCCCTGCTGGGGAAGAAATGCTTTGCACTTCGCATTGCCTCTTCCATGGCTCGCGATGAGGGGTGGCTGGCAGAACATATGTTGATTCTTGGCGTGGAGTCTCCGGAAGGAGAAAAAACCTACGTTGCCGCTGCGTTTCCCAGCGCTTGCGGGAAAACAAACTTCGCGATGCTCATTCCTCCGAAAGCTTTTCAAGGATGGAAGATCACCACGGTCGGAGACGACATTGCGTGGATTAAGAAAGGCACGGATGGCCGATTATATGCGATCAATCCGGAAGCGGGTTATTTTGGAGTTGCGCCCGGCACGTCGGATCAATCGAATCCGAATGCGATGGCAACCCTGAGCCGAAACAGCATCTTCACGAACGTCGCCCTGACCCCGGAAGGTGATGTTTGGTGGGAGGGGATGACGAAAACAGCACCGACGCGGTTGACTGACTGGCAAGGAAAACCCTGGACCCCGGAATCGGGGACAAAAGCGGCGCATCCGAACGCGCGGTTTACTTCACCCGCAAAACAATGTCCATCGGTAGATCCCGATTGGGAAAATCCTCAGGGTGTTCCAATCAGTGCATTTATTTTTGGTGGACGTCGCAGCACTACAATTCCGCTGGTCTATCAGGCGTTCAATTGGAACTACGGTGTCTATCTGGCCGCAACCATGGGCTCGGAAACGACTGCCGCAGCCGCCGGGAAAGTGGGAGAAGTGCGTAGAGATCCAATGGCCATGCTCCCGTTTTGCGGCTACCACATGGCGGATTATTTCAATCACTGGCTGCAAATTGGCAGAAAGGTTTCAAATCCGCCGCGTATCTTTCTGGTCAACTGGTTCCGTGTGGATCAAGAAGGAAAGTTCCTGTGGCCCGGCTTTGGTGAAAACATGCGAGTCCTGAAGTGGATTGTGGATCGTGTTCATGGAAACGGATACGCGATTGAGAGTCCGTTGGGCTGGATGCCGCGGTACGAAGATCTGGATTGGACCGGTCTCGATTTTTCGCCGGAAAAATTCTACGAACTGATGAAAGTGGATCGTGAGGCATGGAAAAGGGAAGTCTCTTCACATGAATCGCTATTCTCCCGGCTATATGACAAGCTTCCGAAGGAATTCCTGTACATGCGAGAGTTAATTCTGTCCAGTCTGTGGCGCTCCCCCGAACAGTGGGGTCTCGGTCAAGACGAGTACATCTGAGATCGTATGTGTCTTTGTGGTTCATCCGATCTCGAATAAAGGTTGATCGTCTTTCCAAATTGGTTTGCGTCGTTTACTCAGCAAGCGCCTCGTTGACGAGTTCGTCGAACAATGGAATCAGATCACCCGCATGTTGTTTGAGGTAGTTGCGCACACCCCGGAGATCCGCACCGGCTTTTACAAGTTCTATGACATCCACAAGGTCTTTTCGCCGTCTTGCAACGAGTTTCATGTAAATGAGGACATCTACCGGAACGACCGGTAGGCCTTCACTCACCAGGGGGTTATTCAGAACTTCCTCCAATTGCGGCCCAAGCGAGATTGGTGAAAGATAATCAATTCGGATGCCATCCACTTCAATGGGAATCCCTGCTTTGAAGTTGACAAGCGGTCCATGATGCTCAAAAGCCTCTTCGCCGACCAAGAAATCCACATCGGTTGTAGCTCGAACATAGCCATGCGCACCCACGGCAAGTCCACCACCAAGCGCATACCGAACGCCAAGACGCTCCAATTGAGCCGCTGCTTTTATCGCCGCGTCACGCAATCTCGGCGCAACAAAGCGGAAAGTCTCTTTCAGATCCATCAGGTTTACTTGACGCCGCGGGATTTGAGCATAGGACAAATGCAACACAGGCAAAGTATAGTTAAATTCTCCTAATTTGAAAAGATTCAGTTCAGTCGAACCATTTCAGGCACCCCTCCCTATATGGCTCCGGAACAGCTTGAGGTGAGCCTGTTGTGTTTTGGTCCACCGTGATTCTTCGTGCCTTTGTTGCCTTTGTGGTTAATTCCTATCTCGAATAGAGGTTGATCACCGTCTCCAGCGCCCGCCGGCATACGGCACAGAAGGGTACTTCATCGCGTGTAAACATGATGCAATCGACTTGCGGACGATAGTATCCTTTTG
>CAZDDB010000035.1:0-17876 GCA_964504105.1 uncultured Acidobacteriota bacterium | reverse complement strand
TTGCCGCGGGCGACCTGCGCGCTGGAGCAATGAACCGCGTAACCTCCGCAGTCGGTGAAGGAACCATCGCGGTAAAACTCGTAGTGGACTATCTGGCGCGGACCTGATGATGCTGCAGAATTTCTCATCTTTTTACAAAAGAATGGAGGTTCAGTTACGATAAAAGTTACGGAGAAGCAACTGCGCGATCTTTGCGGTTTACGTCATGAGTTGGAACGAAGCAGATGAGCGGCGTCTTCGGGCGGTACCTGATTGATCATATAGCCGGAGCCGGCGCTAAAACTTCTGTGGAGTCCGGCGATTCTGGGGAATCGGGGAAGAAACTTAAAATGCCAGTGATAGTCCTCATCGATTGTAGTCCAGTAATTGCGTTCTTCGCCCCACACTTTGTTGGGTCGCGTAAAGAGGAGAAGAGTATAGGAGAGCGGACCCACCAGAGCTTTGACCATCTGCAAATTTTCCACCGCTGCCAATGCGATTTCCCGAAAAGCCTCTGGTGTCACGATCCGGAAGCTCGCGTTATGGCGCCGTGGAAGGATCCAGGTCTCAAACGGATGCGACGCGAAAAAAGGGCTGATGGTAACAAAGTTTTGATATGTTTTGACCACGCCGGAATGATGGTTTTTACGGCGTGATTCTTCTGTGATGATGTCACAGAAAAGACATCGTTCCTTCATCTGATAGTGGCGGCGCGTGAAATCGAGCTCGCGGCGGATCCTTTCCGGAACCGACGGGGAGGCGATCAGAGTAGAATGCGGATGCGCACAACGGCTATTCGAGCTGGGTCCCCAGTTTTTGAAGATAAACAGGTGACCAAACCGCTCATCTTTGCTGAGATCGTTCATTCGCTCATGATAGACAGTCAGAATATTCTGGACTTCGTCTAATTTCATCTCATCCCAATCTATATGCTGCCGGTTCTCAATGATAATTTCGTGCGCTCCGACTGCATCCATCACATCGTAGCCGGCCACCAGTCTCCGATTCACATTTCCTTCGATCTGGAACACGGGGGCCTGATTGGGAACCGCCCGCAGCTGCCAATCAGAACCATGTTCATGGTAGCGGAATTGTCCGTTTTGAAATTCAACAACGGGGGGAGGGGTTTCGTCCTCCCGGCCAGGGCAGAAATTACAAATCTCATCCGATTTTCGTGAGGCGTCCCGCAAGACTGCTTCGCGAAGGGTTTCCACAACAGCTTCTACTGGAACACTGCGATCGATGACGATCCATTTGCGTGTTACGGGGTCACGCCGCATTTCGTTCATGAAGGAACCACCCGGTACGTGGCCGGATCTGTCACACCGGCCTCTGAAAAGCCTTTCCTCCGGATTACGCAGCTATCACACTTGCCACAAGCGATTCCATCCGGGAAAGGATCATAGCAGCTGTGCGTATGCGAATAATCCACTCCGAGCCGGATACCGGCAAGGACAATTTCCGCTTTTGTCATTTTCAACAGTGGCGCGTGGATTCGAAAACGCGAGCCGTCAATTCCCGCTTTCGTCCCGACGCGGAGAGTCTTTTCGAATGCCTCAATAAACTCCGGACGGCAATCCGGATAGCCGCTGTAATCGAGAACATTTGCCCCGTAGAAAATATCGAAAGCCTGATAAACCTCAGCAAAAGCGGCAGCAATGGAGAGGAAGATGAGGTTGCGGGCGGGGACATACGTTACGGGAATTGATTGATCCATCTCCCGCGACTTCGGCACGGGAATGTCTGCAGTCAACGCCGAACCGCCGATTCTGGTCAAATCGACCGGAAAGACAATTTGGGTATGCACGGGAAATTGAAGGAGAACCTCACGCCCCTTTTCGAGTTCCAACCGGTGTCTCTGCCCGTAATCAATACTCAACGCTACCGGCTCAAAACCCTGTTGCACAGCGATAGCGAAAGTTGTAGTGGAATCTATTCCACCGCTGAACAGGATGATCGCCCGCGACAAGGAAAAAACAACAACTCAGTTTTTCAGTGTGTCTTCTGCAAGTAGGCGTAATAGAAATTATCACCGGAGCGGACTCGAATACGCCAAAAATCCTGACCTGCAATAGGAGCAATCTGGACAGCAGTGTTGCCCGGACCTTTGGCAGGAATTACAATGGCCAGATCCTTAGCGACCACATTTCCGCCCTGGCTGAGCTGCAGATACGGACCCTCGGCGCCATCCACAATTTGAATCAAATACTTGCCCGCAGCCACCGGGGTTCCGCCGTAGGTAACGTTTGCCGGGATACGATACGTTCCAATATCACCGGCAAATCCATAGATTCCCGTAGCAATCAGCAATAACAGGACAAAACAAGCTTTCTTCAACATTGAAATCCCTCCAGTATTTCTGCTATTCAAAAACTGGGGCCTGATAATTGATCGTCTGGTCCCAGTTGTAAATGTAAAAGGGTGTCACGATGGGCACCGTATAAGTTACAGTGACCTTTAGTTCCTGGTGTTCTTCCGATCGAAACTTATCAACCGTTATGTCATCCTCTGTGATGGGCAGATCCTCAGCCTGTCCGGCGTTGGCAATGTCCGTCTTTAGCGTATCGAGAGTGCGACGATGCAAGAACTTGCATTCCTCCCGTACAGCATCTTCAAAAGCGTAAACCCGAATCATGACCGGAATCACTTTCCAGGCGAGATAAATTGCCATCAGGAAGATCAGGAGACCGAAAATAAAGCGGCCTCTTCCTTCTCCTTTTTGATTTAAAAAAGCCATGTGATTCCCCTCCCGCTGCCTGATCTATGTAACATAGAAAGATAGTATAGTTGAACACTCACTGCTGTCAAGAATCGGAAGCCTGCGCAGACATGCCGGCAAACTGCTGACCCGCATGGACATGAAATCCATGAACAAAGTCAGCAGCAGTCATTCTTGGCCTGTTTTCCGGCTGCAACTCCATCACATGAAGTACGGTTTGCTGTCCGCAAGCGACAACCAGGCTCGATTTCAAGACATGAACGACGGTTCCCGGCGGTTCCATCGCCGTATCTTCACCCGGATGGGCAAGCCAGAACTTGATGAGGCTTCCATGAAAATTAGAAAACGAACCAGGCCAGGGATCAAACGCGCGGATTTGTCTGGAAATCCAATCAGCTTCCTTGTCCCAGTTGATCCATCCATCTTGCTTTTTCAGCTTCGGCGCAAGAGTTGCGCCGGAAACATCTTGAAGGTACGGCACACATTCATTCTTTTCCAAAAGATCAATCGTTCGACTGAGCAGCGGCGCGCCCAGAACGGCCAGCTTTCTGGTCAGCGTTTCCGTTGTTTCCGACGGATGAATTGGACAGGACACCTGCAGCAGAATGGGGCCTGCATCCATGGCTTCGCTCATCATCATGGTCGAAACGCCTGTCTCCGTTTCCCCGTTCAAGATGGCCCAGGCAACCGGTGCAGCGCCTCTGTACTTCGGAAGCAAAGAGGCGTGTAGATTTACCGCGCCGCGTGGTGGGACTTCAAGCAGATTGCGACGCAAAATCTCTCCGTAGGCTACCACCACGAGAACATCGGGATGAAATGCGCTGATCTGCTTGAAAAACTCGGGCGTGCGCGTGGTCTCCGGCTGAAACACAGGAATACCGCACGCGTGGGCCGCAACTTTGATCGCAGGTGACTGGACTCGAAGACTCCTGCCGCCCGGACGATCCGGCTGTGTTACAACCGCCACGATCTCATGATGAGACGCGTGCAGCGCTTCCAGACTCGGAACAGCAAACTGCGGCGATCCCATGAATATTATCCGCATACAATGCCGCTTCGTGTTTTCGTGTCTTTGTGGTTACTTCTGCAGCGATTGGATAATCGCTTCCACCGTCTTGTGGGCGCGCTGCAAATGGAATTCTTCCACCACTTTCTGGACGTGTGGGTGCTTCTTTGTAATCTTCTCAAAGTCATCCCTGGTTAACTCCAGTAGATCGGAGGCGATATTGGTAATGATTGTCGCCGTGCGCGGCTTTCCAGTCAAAAGCGATATTTCCCCAAAAAATTCCCCTTCCCCAAGAGTGGCCAGCACGACTTCCCTCTTCTTCGGATCGCGTGTAAGAACCCGCACCTGTCCCTGCACCACAATAAACAAGGATGCGCCGGCATCCCCTTCCTTCACCACAATCGTCTCTTCATCGTAATGACGAAGAATTAGATTTGCCACAATTTGCTTGAATTCTTCCGGGTTCAAGCCTTTGAACAGCTTCGTTTCAATCTCGAGACTGATTGCAACGGGTGTTTTTTGGGGGGAAGCGGGAACGGACGAAGGAACTTCCGCATCCATGGCGAGTCTTTCCGAAAGATTTTCAAGAAGGCTCTCGATTTCCTTCCATCCGGGATTCACTTTCAGCATTTTCTTGTAGATCGCAATCGCTTTTACGATGAACCCTTGATCCGCATATGATGTTGCGACATTCCTGTATTCTTTCAGGGCGTCCGGAAGCTGATTGTAATAAAGGAGAGCATCTGCCATCTGAAGACGCAGGTTCACGTTATCCGGATCTTGAATCAGCCTTTCCCGGTAGAGATCAATCGCCTTCTTGTACTCTTTTCGGGCTACCAGTTCTTGCGGATCGTCCTTGGTCCGGGTTGAATCTTTTTTCTTTCTCCAGAACATAGCAACGTACTTCTAACACGGGGAAAGCGGAAAATCAATCATTGTGCGGCGGATGGAATGGAGGCAAGAATGCCGGTTAGATCCTGATCGACACCGGATTTGGGGGTTTCCACGATGCGGCCAACCTCTTTTCCGCCGTACAACGCGATCAAAGTCGGAAGGGTTACAACGTTCCACCCGGTGAGCAATTCAGCAGGTTCCTTCTTATCACGGCTCACATTAACGTACGTCACCTTGATGTTCGGGTTGTCCGCAAATTCCAGCGTCTTGATCAGCGCAGGGACATGTTTCTTGCTGTCGATGCACCAATCCCCGAAGAAGACTTTGATCTCAACCGGCTGCAACAAATTGTGAATCGACTGAACAGGATCGCTTTTCGGAACGTACTCAACGTAATTGTAATTATAGACCTTCAGCGTTAGGATCTGACCGCGTGTGACTTCACCCAACGGCAGGAAATTATGATCATCGTTCTTATAAAAGTCAGGACCTCCGGATGAATCAGCCGTTTGCTCCTGGGCCCCCAAAGGGCAAGGAACAAGAAAAGTCAGGGTTAACAAAATCAAAAAGTACTTCATGAAAATATGCTATCATAATTCCGGGGTCACGGGTCGTCATGCTCGAGAAAGATGGACCATTTTACAGTTAAGCAAGCTTCGAAGATGCTTGGTCTTTCGTCCCGGCGTCTTCTGAACTGGGAAAAGATCCAGTTTATTCCTCGATCCGTTCACAACGAGAAAGGGTCGTTCTACTCCTTCCAGGATTTGATCAGTCTGAAAGCCGCAAACGAGCTGATTTCCGGCGGCATTCCGCTCAAACAGGTAACTCGCTCGCTGGAGATCATCAAGAAAAAGTTTCCGGAAATCCGGAATCTCAGCGAGCTAAAATTCTTCGCGCAGAACAACGCGCTCTTCATGCGTTACAACGGGATGTCCTTTGATCCGGTCACCGGTCAGCTCGTGATGAGTTTTGATGATCAGAAGCCGGCGATTTCCGCGACTTTCAAGACGTCCCGCGAGGAAAAGAACCATCTTTTCTGGTTCGAATACGGGTTGCGTTACGACATTGAAGGCAAATGGCAACTTGCTGTAAAAGCGTATCGCAAGGCGTTGAAGCTGAATCCGGGTCTCGCGGACTGCTGGAATAATCTTGCAACAATCTATTACCGGATCGGACGCAAGAAAAAGGCGATCAGGTTTTACCTGAATGCGCTGAAAATCAACCCATCGTACAAGCTCGCCTACTATAATCTCGGAAACATTTTTGAGGAGATCAAGAAATACAAATTTGCAATCAAAATGTACCTGAAGGCGATTGAATTGGATCCGGAATACTACGACGCCCATTACAATCTTGCGCTCGTCTACGACAAGATTCACTCATATACAGAGGCCTGTCATCACTGGAAAATCTATTTTCGATCCGATTCCAGCAGCCGGTGGGCGAAGTACGCGCGCGACCGGATCAAAGAAATCTCGCGCATCCTCGTCCGAGGGAAAGAGTAGTTCATTCGAAAGGTAGGATTTTCTGGAACCTATGTTTATCTGTGATACACACTCCGATTCGTTGATGCGGATGATCGACCTCAGTTACACACTCGAGGATGAACGTCTCCAGGTCAGTCTTCCCAAAATGAAAGGGGGCGGGCACGATCTCCAGGTATTCGCCTGCTTTATTGATCCTGCAGTGGGGCGCGAACGGTATATCAGCCGCACGCTGCAAATGATCGATCTTTTGCGCACCGAAGTAAATCGCCACCGTAAACAGATCGCGCTTTGCGTTTCGAGTAAAGAAATCAAGAGTGCCCGGGCAAAAAAGAAGAAAATTGCGCTGCTGGGCATTGAAGGAGGTCACGCGATCGCAAATGATCTTTCTGTTTTGCGTTGCTACCGGCAGCTTGGCATCATCTACATGACCCTGACCTGGAGCAACACGAATGACTGGGCCGACTCTTCTTCCGATGAAGAACGCTGGGGCGGACTGACGCAGTTTGGACAGGAAGTGATCCGCGAGATGAACCGGATCGGCATGATGGTGGATATCTCACACGTTTCGGACAAGACGTTCTGGCAGACCCTTCGCCTCTCCACAAAACCGTTGATCGCTTCGCACAGTTCCACGCGCACGCTCTGTAAACATCACCGGAACTTGAGCGACGAGATGATCAAAGCAATGGCGGAAAAAGGGGGTGTGGTATTTATCAACTTTTATCCGGCATTTCTGAATCAGTCTTTCTCCGAGGCAAACGATAAGCTTCGCCGGCGTCTGCAAAAGCGCATCGATACTGCCGCAAGCCGTTGGGGAACTCGTAAGGAAATGTACACATACGAGGAAGAAAAGATCTTGCGAGGATTCGTTCAATCGCTTCCCGAGGTAAAATTAGAAGATGCCGTGCGTCACATTGTGCACACGGCCAGAATCGCCGGGGTTGAATCCGTCGGCTTTGGATCTGACTTTGACGGGATCCCGTTTTCTCCCGATGGACTGAATGATTGCACGGCATTCCCTGGTTTGTGTGAGGCGCTCCGCAAGAAGGGATTCAAACCATCGGAAGTACGTAAGATCGCCGGTGAAAACTTCCTCCGCGTCTTTGACGAAGTAGTGGGTTAAAACGCCTTCGCGTCTTTGTGGTTTTTCTCCCAGTCATCCAGAGCGGCCCGGATGGCCTGTTCGCCCAGTACACTGCAATGCACCTTTTCCGGAGGAAGCCCTCCCATCAATTCTGAAAGGTGTTCGTTTGTGATCCTCCGTAACTGATCGGGCGATTTGCCGATGACCAGCTCCGTGAGCACGGAACCCGTGGCGATCGCAGCGCCGCAGCCGTAGACCTTGAAACGCGCTTCGCTCACGATTCCGTGCTCCAGTTTCAGATGCAACTGAAGCATATCCCCATCGGCGGAACTGCGAACGGAGGCCCGGGCATTCGTATCGGATAACTCACCCACATTCCGTGGATTACGAACATGATCCAACACGAATGCCGAATAGCGCATGGATTAACCTATCCTCGCGCTTGCGCGCCTACTTCTTCTGGGCAAGGGGAGGCGCAGGAACAAACATGTGGGTAGATTCTTGCGAGAACTGCGCAAACGGTCCCCAATAAGTACCGAATACCAGCACGGCAACGGCAAGCGCAGAAACCACAACAGTGGAAAGACGGCCAAGCCGAATCGCTTCTTTGTTTGCTCCTTCTTCCAGGTACATGCGTTTAATGACGCCGCCGTAGTAAACAAAGGAAATCACGCTGTTGACCGCCGCCAAAATCACGAGCCAGTAGTAGTGGGCATTGATCGCGGCAGCGAACAAATAAAACTTCCCGATAAACCCGCCCAGCGGCGGAATACCGGTCAGAGACAACATGAAGACCGCAAGAAGTGCTGCCGCAAAAGGGGATCGCTCAGCCAGACCACGGTATTGCGACAGATCATCGCTATCCATTCGTGACGAAAGCGCAATGACCATCAGGAAGGCGCCAAGATTCATGGCAAGATACACCATCAGATAAAAAAGAATCGCGCTAATTCCTTCGTCCCGCAACAAAACAAACCCCATCAGCATGTATCCGACATGCGCTATGGACGAATACGCCATCATCCGTTTCATGCTGCTCTGCCAGATGGCCACTACGTTTCCGGTTGTCATTGTAATTGCAGCAACCAATGACATCAGAGCCGGCCAGTTCAGATCAGTCACAACCTGGTACTCCGGACCGCCTCGCGCAAAAACGCTGTAAAAAAAACGGATCAAAAACGCAAAACCAGCCGCCTTGGGTCCGATGGAAAAGAACGCCGTGATCGTTGTTGGCGCACCCTGGAACACATCGGGGAGCCAGAAGTGGAACGGAACCGCAGCAATCTTGTACCCAAAACCAACAAGAATCAGCGCAAAGATAATCAGCAGCACCGCCGAATGGACATGGTGGGAAAGGAAATACGCGCGGATTTCGTTCAGTTCATAGGCGCCGGTGATTCCAAACAAATATGAAAACCCAAACAGCATCACCGCAGTCGAGACAGCACCGTAAATCACAAATTTTAGCGAAGCCTCCGCAGAAAGACGGTCGTCTTTCAAAAAGCCCGACAACAGATAAGAGGGAACGCTTACCAGCTCCAGCGCCAGCCAGATCATCAGAAGGTTGTTGGCGGAAGCCAGTAAATTCATCCCGAGAACAACCGCAATCAGCAGACAGTAGTACTCCCCGGCGTTATACCGTTTCAATTCTTTCGAATCAAACGAAAAAAGGATCACGAGGATTGTGGATGCAGCAAATAGAAACTTAAAAAAGATCGCAAACGGATCCACAACGATCATGTTGAAAAAGACGGCTCTTTCCGGAAGCTTGTAAAGCTCATAGGTAAGAAACATCGCGCCCAGCAATCCGGTGATTGCAAGGATGCCGAAACCGATATACGTGCTGCGTTTCGCGAGGATTTCTCCAATCAGAAGGATCAGGAATGTGGCCGAAAGCATGAGTTCCGGCACAAAATAAGTGATGCTTCTCTGGATTTCCTGAATCGTAGTTGGATCCATGATCGAGGTTTATCCTTTCATCAAATGGACACTCGGGACTTCCACGCTATGGAAGTGCCGGTAGATGGCAAATATGATGGCCAGTGCAACCGCGGCTTCAATCGCGGCAAGCAGGATCACAAAAACTACAAACAGGTGACCGCCGAGCGTTCCAGTCACATAGTAAGAAAAAGCGACAAAATTGATGTTGGCCGCGTTCAGGATCAGCTCAATCCCCATCAGGACAGCGATTCCGTTCCGGCGTGTGAGAACGGCAAACAACCCCAGACAGAACAGCAGCGCCGCCAGAATCAAATAGTGATATAGACCGGGAACAAGCGTCACGGGGTTGCCCTCCGTACGCGGGCAATCGATACGGCGCCGACCAGCGCGGCGAGCAAAAGTACGGAGGCCACTTCGAAGGGGAGGAGCCATTCGGTCATCAGCAATACACCAATCTGACCGGCGGTTTCCTCAAATTTTGCAGGTTCTCCAAGATTCCAGGGTGTTTGAAAAATTAAGAACATCAGAAAAACAAAAAGGATTCCAACCGCGATCAGCGACGGCAGAAACTGGATTCGTCCGCTTCGGATATCCACTTCCACCATCTTTTGCGTCAACATGATGCCAAACAACAGCAATACCAGCACACCGCCGACATAAATCAGGACTTGCGTCGCGGCAAGAAAGTCTGCGTGAAGAAATAGAAAAAGACCTGCAACGCCAAACAGTGTAAATAACAGCGAAAAGGCCGCACGCAGGATGTTCTTGTTGAATACAACAATCATTGCCGAAACGACCGTAATTGCTGCAAATAAATAAAATCCCGCTACCGGCAGAACTTTCGTAATGTCCATGGCGTTTTGAAAACAGCCTATTGTAAAACGAAGCGTCTAAAAAAGGAAGGTGGGATCTTTACCACGGAGGCACAGAGACACGGAGTAAAGCACGCGTACGGAAATTTCTTAAATACTTTGCGAGCTTTGCGCCTTTGCGAGTTCATTGCTTTCATAGAGACGCTTCGTGCCTCTGTGCCTCCGTGGTTCACCCGATCTCCGTTGAGGGTTCAGGGGCGGTCTTTGAGCCAGTTCCGGGCGAAGTCAAAGGCCTCGTCGCGATCGTGGAGGACACCTTCCAGTTGTGCTTCGCGAATTTCGCGTAGGAGTTCTCCCATCAGCGGGCCGGGCTTCATTTGCAGCACAACCATCAAATCGCGCCCTTTTACCAGTTCGGGAGTGTTTACAGTGGGATAGTATTCTTTGTAGTAATAGGCGATCATCTCTTGCAGCATCCGAACAAACGACGGTTCGCGGTTTGGATCGGCAAGCGGTCCGCAGGCGCCAGTCAGATCGCCGTGAGAAATCAGCAGAACTCCGATCGCTTCCGGCCCTACTGCGCGGAAAAATTTTCGGAAGTCATCATCGTTTCGTTGCTCCTGATTGAACAGGTTCAGCGGACGCAGGTGATGTTGAATCATCACCGATATGAGCTGCGCGTCTTTGCGGGCAAATTTGAGTCTTTTGAACAGATGCTGAGCTAGATCCGCCCCCGCCTGGTCGTGGCCGTGAAAACGCCAGCGGCCCGGCTCTTTCAATTCCCGTGTTTGGGGTTTGCCGATATCGTGGACAATCATGGCCCACTTCAGCAACCGGATCCGGTCCAATGAGCCGGAGTCAGTTTTCAGATATTCCTGCAAAGCTTCATTTTGTTCCTCAAACACACGGGGGATCTGCGTTAGAAAGCGCTCAAAGTTTTCGAGCGCCAGGACCGTGTGCGCCCAGACATCCAGATGATGATAGCCGCCCTGTTCACAATTTTTCATCGGTTTCAATTCAGGAAACAGCGAATCAAACAGAACAGAATCTCCAAGAATCCGCCAGGTTTTAGCAGAATCAGAAAGAAGGAAGATGCGGTCCAATTCCTCCACGATCCGTTCTACGGCGACTTCGGCAATCTGTGAATGGAGTTGCTCGATCCCTTGATGCACGAGCGGATCGATTGCAAATCCGAGCTCGGCCGAGATCCGGAATGCGCGCAACATGCGGAGCGGATCCTCCGTCATGCTGTCATCTGCAACCGGGATCACAAGACGGTCTTGCAAGCCGGTGAGCCCCAAGAACGGATCGACCACGCGGTCCAGGCTTCGCGCAGGATAAAAATCTTCCCACCGGACCGCCATGGCATTGATTGTAAAATCGCGTTTCTTGAGGTCCCCCTCGATCGTGTGATTACGAAAACCGGTAAAATCCCAGTTCCCCTCTGCGCAAACAACGCGCGCCACCTGGCGTTCTTTGTCGAGTATAAAATACGGCGCATTCAATTTTTTATGGAACAGATCCGCTGCTTCAAACACGCGATCGTTCAGAACCACATCCACATCGCGAAACGGACGATTCAACAGCAGGTCCCGGACCGTGCCGCCGCAAAGGTACCCGGTGACTCCCAGATTCTGCAATACGGAATCAAAAGCTTGAAGATGAAGGTCAGTAAACAAAGGAGTGTCAGCCGCGCAAATGGAACTGCCGCAACTGCTCAATTTGGTGCGCGTCGCTTCCGGTAGTTTCCTGCAGCTCGTAACGGTGCGCAAGATCCTTCAGGATCGAAATCGCCTCTCGCTCATGCGCGGGTGTAGGAAACTCGCGCGATCCTTCCTGATAGTAAGGATAGGTCACTTCCAATCCGTCGATCTCCATGTCCTTGAGATCATGGACCATCTGGTTTACATCATGTCCGTTCTTCAGATAGTAACCGGGATGCGCCAGCACCGCGATCCCGTTTGCGCGATGGATCATGCGGATAATCGCTTCCGCGGTTGGTTTTTCGATCACGGAATCCACCTGGATGTTTTCTTTCATCCAGATCGATGCCTGTTTGTAGCGGTCTGGAACGGGATATTGATCAAACAACCCCTGGTCCATCATCGCGTGAATGAGGTGTGGATTCATGAATGTCTGACAGCGCGCGCAAATCGTTTCCAGATCGATCACCTTCCTCCCATGATAGCGGTTGATTGCGTCCGCCTGTTCGTTCGCGCGCTTCTTGCGCACAGCCTGGATCGAGGTCAGATGCTGGTTCAACGCAGCATTCTCAATATCGAGTCCCACCGCAAGCATATGAATCTCCAGATCGCCATAAGTGCAGTCGAGCTCCGCGCCCGGAAGAATACGCAACCCGGATCCTCTAGCCAGGTCCAGCACCTCAGGATACGCGCCGATCGAATCGTGATCGGTAATCGAGATTTCATCCAGCTTGAGATCCAGACACACCCGAACCAACTCTTCGGGACTAGGCGTTCCGTCCGAAAGGAACGTGTGCATGTGGTAGTCTTTTTTCATGACCGCTAAGAAAAGGCATAATCATAGCACGCTCTCCAGAAAGTGCAAGACGAAAGAAGTTTCGCAAGTTTCGCAAGTTCGTACCTTCTTCCGGGAGATCTCGCCCGGAAAGCCTCCATGGAGTTCAAATCGGCTTAGGGCCCGCGCACAAATAACTTCCCATTTTGCTGCTGGCCCCCAAGGTCGATGACGAGGCGCGAGCGAAAGGAGCGAGCAACGAAGCCAGCCTTAACTTGAATCCACGGAACGGAGACGATATGATTTCGGTAACGGAAACTGATTCAATGGCCCATCTCATTCAGAGTTTTGAGGATCTTTTAGAACTGCTGGATCGGCAACCTGAGCTTCGTCCTCGCCTGCTCAGAGTCTTGTTGACGGAGGACTTCCTTCACTTACCGGAAAGAGTCGACAGACTGGAAGAGGCTCTCACAAAACTTACTCATCAGGTCTTCCTGCTTGCCGAAAGTCACGGGGAACTTGTCGAAAGTCACAGGTTGTTGAAAGAAGAAGTGGAAGTTCTGGCACAGGGGCAAAAGATTCTTGTGGATTTAACGCAACAGATGCTGCAAATGATCAGCTCCAACACCAACTCGATCAATTCCCTGGCACGTGTTGTGGATTCCCTGGCAAGTACTGTTGGCTCCCTGGCACATACTGTTGACTCCCTGGCAAGTACTGTTGGTTCCCTGGCACATACTGTTGATTCCCTGGATCAGAAAGTTGACTCCCTGGCACAGAAAGTGAACTCCTTTGCCACTTCGCAGAATGAAATGCGGCAGGAAATCAAAGAGCTCTCGGAAAAACTCAATTAGCTACCCCCTTGAACTTTTAACTTTTGCCTTGATTTTCGCTTTTTTTTCGCCTACTCTAGGATTATCCGAAGATCTCATATCTTGGGTCTGCTGACCTTGGACTTTGGGCTTTACCGTGTTTACACACCTGCACACCCACAGCGCTTTTTCCCTCCTGGAAGGGACGTTCAGTATCCCGCAGTTTCTCTTCCGGCTGCAGGAGATGCAAATTCCGGAAATCGCGTTGACGGATACCAACGCCCTTTATGGTGCCGTCACGTTTTATAAGTTCGCAAAGCAAATCGGGATCAATCCGATCCTTGGTTGTTGTCTGAAATCGGAAGACGGAGAAGCGGTGCTTCTGGCTAAAGACCGGGAAGGATTCAGCCAGATCTCCAAGATCGTTACGGCGCGCCATCTGGTGGAGCATTTTTCGTTGCGCAAGGATCTTAAGAAAATCGCTTACACTTCCGATCCACATCTGTTTCTTTTGAGCCGCGACGAGTCTTTGCTCACAGATCTGGCCCGTTGCTGGGAGCACAACCACCTGTTTGCGGAGCTGGTGCGGAACAACAGTCCGCAAAATGAAAAGCAAATCCGCCGTTTGCGCGACCTCGCTTCACATCTACGGATCGGAGTCGTAGCCACCAATGATATCCACTTTCTCTTCCCGCAGGATTTCTTTGTACACAGCGTCTATACGGCCATTCGCACGCAGTCACATATCCATGCACGGCTGCCGGTCAGCGCAGAAGAGAGCCGGCTGAAGACATCACAGGAAATGGAAGCGCTTTTCTCCGACATCCCGGAAGCCATTTGTAATACTACAGTAATAGCAGAGCAATGCCATCCGGAGCTGGAGATCGGGAAGTACACGTTCCCCGATTTTCCGGTCCCGGCGGGAGACACGGGATGGAGCTTCTTCGAGCATCTGTGCCGGGAAGGGTTGCGCCGGCGGTACGGAGAATCAGATGCTCGAGCTTTGAAACGGCTTGAGCAGGAAATGGCGGTCATCCGGCATCTCGGGTTTGCCGCATACTTCCTGGTTGTCTGGGACATCCTGCGCTACGCGCGCGAGCGGAACATCAGCTGGGTGGGACGTGGCTCTGCTGCCTGCAGTATCGTCTCGTACGCGCTTGGCATCACCAATGTCGATCCGATCCGCTACGACCTCTACTTCGAACGCTTCCTGAACGCGGGACGCAAATCGCCGCCCGATATCGATGTCGATTTCGGATGGAAGCAGCGCGATGAAATTCTGGCGTATGTATATCGCCGCTACGGTCACGACCGCGTCGCGATGATCTGCACATACGTCACCTTCACGGCGCGGCTTGCTGTGCGTGAAATCGGCAAAGCACTCGGGCTGCCGGAAGAGGAAATCACCGCAGTCTCTTCCCGGATCCCTTATGGCGCCGATGCGGAAGCGATCCTGCAGGACAAGACACAGTTTCCGGAAACGCGCGAATTGCCGGTGGATCAGGAACCGTACCGCACGATCCTCAAACTCGCCGCGCACATCCACGGCCATCCGCGCCATCTCTCGATCCATCCCGGCGGAATTGTCATCGCGCCTTACCCGATCACCGAGATGGTCCCGCTGGAAATGGCCACCAAGGGACTCGTGGTCACGCAATATGACATGTACGGCGTGGAAGACATCGGACTCGTGAAGATCGATCTGCTTGCGCAACGCTCCCTTTCGGTGCTCGATGATGTGCTGGCCACGCTGCGTTCCCGCGGCGTTGTGCCGGACCACATCTACGACCACGATTCGCTTTGTGCGGATCATGGTGTGCAGGAGCTGGTCCGTACCGGCGATACGATGGGATGCTTTTACATTGAATCTCCCTCCATGCGCGGACTGCTGCAAAAACTGCGCGTCACTTCGTTTGAAGACCTGACTGCGGCCAGCTCGGTGATCCGTCCGGGCGTGGCCGAAAGCGGAATGATGCAGCAATACATCCGTCGCAAAACGAAAGAAGAACCGGTGACCTATCTGCATCCGAAAATGGAAGCGATTCTGCAAGAGACCTGCGGTGTGATGATCTACCAGGAAGATGTAATCCGCGTGGTGCATGAAGTCGCCGGCATGAGTCTGGAAGACGCCGATCTGTTGCGACGCGCCATGAGCGGCAAAGAACGCTCGCCGATTGCGATGTCGGACCTCGAACGTCAGTTTCTGGAACACGCTGCTTCGAATCAAGTAGAAGAAGATGTAGCGCACGAGCTCTGGAGACAGATTTCCAGCTTCGCGGCATACGCATTTTGCAAGGCGCACAGCGCTTCCTACGCGCAGCTTTCGTTTCAGGTCGCCTTTCTGCGCGCATATCACGCCGCTGAATTTATGGCAGCCGTCCTTTCCAACCAGGGAGGCTTTTACTCCACGATGGCTTATATCGAAGAGGCGCGCCGGATGCATCTGCGCATTCTGCTTCCCGATGTCAACAAAGGGGAATTGATCTTTACAGCGGAAGGCCCCGGAGCGATTCGTGTCGGACTGATGCAGATCAAGAATATCGCGGCAAAACATTGGGAAAAGTGTCTGGAGGAACGGAAGAAACGGCCATTTGAGGATTTTGCAGATTTTCTGTTGCGGACTCAGTTTGCGGAAAGTGAAGTGGAAACACTGATCAAATGCGGCGCGTGCGATTCGTTTGGAAAAACCCGGCCGCAGTTGTTGTGGCTGCTCAAGGCCATGTTTCCGGCAATTGTTCTGCAGCGCGATCATCCACATTTAACCGGCGCAGCAGTTCAGATTCCGCGCATCCCATCTTTACGCGACTACACAGAGCAGCAAAAACTTTACTGGGAGATGCAATTGCTGGATGTTGCTGTTACCAGACATCCACTCTATCTCTTTAAACCCTGGAAGCAGGTCAAAGGATCGATTCCCGCAAAACTGCTGCCGGATTACAGCGGAGAAACGGTGTCCGTAATCGGCTGGCATGTGACTTCAAAACCGGCGAGCACGCGCAAAAACGAACGTATGATGTTTGTCAGCTTTGAAGATACCGATACTCTGTTTGAAACCATATTCTTTCCGCGCGCCTACCAGCGCTACGGACATCTGTTTACCAGTCGCGGACCGTACTTGATCACAGGCAAAGTGGAAGAAGATCACGGTGTATTTTCAATCAACGTGGAAGGACTGCGGAGGATTGTATCTCGCAGGGGGACAACCACGGAGACACAGAGGCACGGAGTTTAGGGTTCCCAGTTCAACGCAATGACGCTGATCTGACCGTAATTTCCACCGTCAAATCTTGCACGTAACTTGCCTCTTGCGGCCAATATTCTTTCCAATTCAGTGCGGGAAATATGAAGTTGCGCGAAATAGGAACTGCCCTGCGGATGATCCGAAATGAAGGAAGACAGATGGCCATCCAGGATCAAAATATCCGGATGAAACTCGCGAAAAGCCTCTTCGAGACTGGCCCCGGGCCGGTATCTGCGGAAATAATGAATCTGTTCCCAGGAGTACCAGGGGTGATCATAGAACGGAAACCACCACACTTGATTGCCCATGATCGATTCCCCGGGCCGGATAGTTTGCTTCAGTTTGATGGACACATCGGAATAGCTCTGGCTCCGATCCGTCGACAAGGGAAGAACTGCGTAGATCATTGCTCCCAGAACGAGAGCGCAAGCCGCAATTCTTGCCGCGTCCGTCATCAGATTTTGTTTCCAAACACGGCGGCAGGCGTCCAACAAACAAAACGCAACTGCCAGTTCGATACCAGGAGCAAAAAGAATGGCATAGTAAGCAAGTTTGTGCTGGATCAGCAGGCTGTGCAGGACCGGAAGCGAAAGAACCATCAGAAGCAGTCGTCTCTGCCCGGCAAACCACAGGTAGAAAATTGCGATTCCCGCCAGCGGCAGCAAAAGCGGTGAGATATACTCGGCCAGCCGGATTGTTCCTACGAATGAATTAGCAATAGTGACCGGCTGCAAAGTCAACAGGGGAGGCAGATGTGTGACTGAACCTGCAATGCGATTGATCGACAGCCATGTTTCGGGATATCGCACAACATGCAGCAACACATAAAGTACGAGTCCGATGGAGATTCCGCCAACAAACGCCCACAATCTACGGCTTCGAACAGCGGAAAATCCCATCTCCTGGAAATAAAGAAGCAAGAGGACTGGCCCAAACAGGCATCCGTTTGGATGAATCTCGAAAGAGAGGCTTACCAGAAGGCCGGCAATCAGATCTCGCCGGGCCGAGACAGTGCCGGTTCGAAAGGAAATTGCGATTGCGCCAAAGCCCAGAGCGGCGACAAAAATGTCGTACCTCGCCAGATGAGCGGAATACAGGAACGAACGGGAGAAGCCTACCACCAGCACCGTGAGCCAGCCAAGCAGACTGCCTCCCAACTGCCGCGATAATTGAAACAAAGCGAATAAGAGGCCGGCTCCTGCGATCAACGAAAGAACCCTGAGAGGGGCCAGCTTCGGAACTGTACTTGCCAGAAATGTGAACGATTGGAGGCACGCGGGAATCCACGGGCAATAGGTCCAGTAACCCGGAAACCGGTCAAAGACTCCGCGATCAAGATCGCCGAAAGCCTGATGCGTCATTCGAAATGCCCATGCGCGGCTTCCAAACCAGCCTTCATCCACAAAGGGAGCCGGATAACTCA
>CAZDDB010000034.1:0-18201 GCA_964504105.1 uncultured Acidobacteriota bacterium | reverse complement strand
GTCTGTAGCGCGGGCTTCCAGCCCGCCAGATATGGCTGTGCACGAATTTTCTACGGCGGGCAGGATACCCGCGCTACCATGGTTCACAGAATGAGGCTTCTTAACTCTGTGGTCTCCCAGCGAGGAGGAGGAGCAGGGCTTTCTGGCAGTGCAGCCTGTTTTCCGCTTCATCAAACACAGCGGAGTTTGCGCTATCGATTACATCGTCGGTCACTTCATCGCCGCGGTGTGCCGGTAAGCAGTGAAGGAAGATCGCATCCTTTTTTGCCAGGGAAAACAGTTCTTTGTTGACCTGGTAGCTGCCAAACACTGCTTTCCGTTCGTAGTATTCTTTTTCCTGTCCCATCGATGCCCAGGCATCTGTGTAAACCGAATCGGCATTTCTGACAGCCTCCGCCGGATCGGTCAGGATCGTCACCGAACCGCCGGTTTTGCGCGAAAGTTCTTCACTGAACCGCACAACTTTTTCATCTGGTTTGTAGCCGTCCGGAGCGCCAACTGAGATTTGCATCCCCAGAATGGCGGCGCCATAAAGGAGCGAGTGGCAAACGTTGTTGCCGTCCCCTACATACGCGATCTTGCGTCCTTTTAGATTTCCCCATCTCTCGTACAGAGTAAAGTAATCCGCCACGGCCTGGCAGGGATGTGAGAAATCCGACAGTCCATTGATTACCGGGATAGAACCATATCGCGCCAGATCTTGCACAATGTCATGGCCAAAAACGCGCGCCATGAGCATATCCACCATCCGCGAAAGGACACGCGCCGTATCCGCGATCGTTTCGCCGCGTCCGATCTGGATATCGCTTGAGCTCAGGAAGAGCGCATGACCACCGAGCTGGAACATTCCTACTTCAAAAGAAACACGCGTACGTGTGGAAGATTTCTGGAAGATCATGCCCAGCGTTTTTCCTTCCAGCGCTTTCGAATACTTTTTCGGGCTCTTCTTCACCTCGGAGCTCAGTTCGAAAATGCGGTTCATCTCGTCCGGACTCACATCTCTCAGACTCAAAAAATGCTTCACGGTGCTACCTCACAATGCGGGTACCCGATTGTCCGCGAAGTGCCCGCATCAATTCTTTGGAAGAAGTAATCAAGACCTCTTTTCCTCCCGATTCGATAAAGTCGATGGCTGCCTTGATCTTGGGGCCCATGCTTCCGGCAGGAAACTGACCGCGTTCATAATAGCGTTTCATCTCTTTCAGCCGCACCCTGGCCAGCGGCCTCTGGGTTTTCTTTCCATAGTGAATATATACGCACTCAACGTTGGTTAGAATCACAAAAAGGTCCGCTTTCAGTTCCGCGGCCAGCAGGCTGCTGGTGTGGTCTTTGTCGATCACGGCTTCCACCCCTTTAATGTTGTCGTGTCCATCGTAGTATGCCGGAATTCCGCCGCCGCCTGCGGCAATTACACAGATCGCTTCCTTCACGAGTGTCTTGACGATTTCCAGGTTGATGATGCGTTGCGGCATGGGCGAGGCCACGACTCTACGATAGCCACGTCCGCTGTCTTCGATCATCGGCCATTTTTTTTCCTTTCGAAGCGCCGCTGCTCGATATGCAGTGAAAAAGGGTCCGATCGGCTTGCTTGGATTTTCGAAGGCGGGATCCCGCGGATCTACCATGACCTGAGTAATCAGACACGTCACTTCTTTGCGGATATTGCGTTTACGAAACTGGTTGCGAAGTGACCGTTCCAGCATGTATCCCATGCTTCCTTCTGAGATCGCAACACAAACATCCAGCGAAAAAGGAGGGACTTTGTTGACCGCCTCTTCCATCTGGATGAGGATGTTGCCCACCTGTGGCCCATTTCCATGAACGAGAATCAGATCGTAGCCGCGCTGGACAATCTGCGCCATCAGGTCGCAGGCTTCATCCGTGTGCCGGATCTGTTCTTCCTGCGTTCCGCGTTCATCTTCTTTCAGGATTGCATTGCCCCCAAAGGCAATGACTGCCAGCGCGTTTCGCATGACTAGGCAAGGAAGGGTTTCAGCACATCTTCCAGGGAGGGAGATCCGATCGTTTGCAGTTCGTAAACCACACGCACCACGGGTTTGTTGAGCTTCAGCAAGTGACGCAAGTCTACAGGAGTTGCGATCACCACGACATCGCAATCGGCGCGGTTGATCGTTTCCTCCAGATCCTTCAGTTGCTTCTTGCCGTAACCCATCGCCGGAAGCAATGTTCCGATCTCCGGATAAACGCGGAATGTTTCGGCAATCGTATCCACCGCATACGGTCTGGGATCCACGATGGCGCTCGCAGCAAATTTCTGGGCTGCCATGATGCCGGCGCCGTATTTCATTTCCCCGTGGGTTAAAGTTGGTCCGTCTTCAATTACCAGCACTCTCTTGTTCATGATCAGCGACGGATCGTCTACGAAAATCGGAGAGGCAGCATCCACAACCACCGCTTTTTGATTGAGTTTCCGGATGCTGTTTCGGACTTTTGTAATCCCGTCAAAAGACGCTGTGTCGATCTTGTTGATGATGATGACCTGTGCCCGCCGGAAATTTACTTCGCCCGGATAATAGCTGGTCTCGTGTCCGGGCCTATGTGGATCGGCTATTACAATCTCAAGATCGGATTTGAAAAACGGTGTGTCGTTGTTGCCACCGTCCCATACGATCACATCTGACTCTTTTTCCACCTCTTGCAAGATCGCCTGATAATCGACTCCGGCATAAACAGTCACTCCGCGGTTGATGTGCGGTTCGTATTCTTCCCGCTCTTCGATGGTACAGTTGCAGCGGTCCAGGTCTTCGAGCGAAGCAAATCGCTGGACCCGCTGAACCACCAGATCTCCATAAGGCATCGGATGCCGCACCACGCAGACTTTCTTTCCCGCAGTTCTCAGAATCTCTGTGATCTTCCGCGTCGTCTGACTTTTTCCGCTTCCTGTTCTTACCGCGCAAACAGAGATCACCGGCTTGGCGGAAGGAAGCATCGTGGAAACAGGGTTGATCAAACGAAAATCAGATCCTGCTGCAAGCGCTTCCGAGGCTTTATGCATCACATATTCATGAGACACATCGCTGTAGGAAAAAATCACCTGTTGGATCTGATGCTTCTGGATCAACGAAGTCAGCATGCGCTCTTCATAAATCGGGATCCCTTCCGGATACAAATCCCCCGCCAGCTCCGGTGGATATCTTCTGCTTGCAATGTTTGGAATTTGCGTCGCAGTAAAGGCGACAACTTCCGAGGAAGCATCCTTCCGGAATAACACGTTAAAGTTGTGAAAGTCGCGTCCGGCGGCTCCCATAATCAAGATCTGAGTTCTCACAAAATCCTCCTGAGATCACATTTTCGGGAAGTGCGCTATTTTACCAGATTCCAGCTCAATTCAGGTAATGATGCGCAGAAGAACCTGCACGATTCCATGTTTGCACACGGCGGAGAAGGCAGGTATCATTAGCGTCGTATGAATTCCAGCATGGCAAAACGAAGCGAAATGGTGTTCATTCCAGGTCCGGAAGGGGAACTGGAAGGAATCTATTCCTACGTCACCAGGAACGTAACCCATCTCGCCATTCTTTGCCATCCGCACCCTCTTTACGGCGGCACCATGCACAACAAGGTGATCTACACCGTTGCCATGGCGCTCAATCAGGCCGGATATGCCACCGTCCGGTTTAACTTTCGCGGGGTCGGCCGCTCGCAGGGTTCATTTAACTACGGGATCGGAGAACAGAGGGACGTGGAAGCGGTGATGGATCATTTCGCGCAGCTCTATCCCGAAGCCGTCAAGGTTGTCGGCGGCTTTTCGTTTGGCGCAAAAGTGGGATTGCTGGCTGCTTCCCGCGATGAACGAATTTCAGCCATGATCGGCGTTGGCGTTACGGTCGATGTTGCCGACTTCAGTTTTCTCATTGATTCGGAAAAACCAAAATTGATTGTCCAGGGAAGCAAGGATCAGTATGGCAGCGAGTGCGCAGTGCAAGAGTGGTTTGCGCATTTGCGGGAGCCCAAACGGCTGGTCGTGATCGAAGATGCAGTCCACCTGTTTGACGGGAAACTTTCCGAATTGAAAAACGCTATCATCAATGAATTTCCTCTGTTAATGGAATCCCCCGTCCCAGTGATACGTTGTTGATCTGCAGTGATCGCGGCAGACTGATGAGCGGTGTTCCGGTCACAAAAGAATGGATGTACCTGAAACTGTGAGGTCCATCTTCCATCCTCCATCCTCCATCCTCCATCCTCCGTCCTTGAAGTTTCATATTGATCCGGCTAATTTTAAATGTATACAATGGCAAAAAGCAAAGTCGTATCGCCGAAAGAAGTGTCGTCCCTTTGTGACCGGTTGCGCCGTGAGAAGGCGGTCATCGTGTTTACCAACGGAATTTTTGATCTGCTGCACCCGGGCCACGTGGAGTATCTGAGCGCCGCGCGGGAAATGGGAACGCATCTGATTGTCGGAATCAACACGGATGAATCGACGCGAAGGATCAAGGGTGAAAAGCGCCCGCTCATTCCGATGGAATCCCGCGCGGAAGTGCTGGCCGCATTGAGCGCTGTCAGTTATGTCACCTGGTTTGAGGAAGACACCCCCGCAGAAATCATCCGTAAGGTGCGTCCCGCAATTCTCGTAAAAGGAGGGGACTGGAAACCCGAGCAGATTGTCGGAAGGGATTTTGTCGAAAGCTACGGTGGAAATGTCTCCTCGATTCCTTACATTCCCGGTACCAGCACAAGTGCCATGATCGAAAAGATCTTGAAGTTATGATTCTCGATCTTCTGGCACGAGTCTGGCAGCCCGGCGAGCTGGACGCGGTCTTCGAAGCCTTTACGAACGGCAAACAGGTCCATATCTCCGGGCTCAAGGGTTGCGCAAAATCCTTGTATCTGCTGCTCCTGCAACGTCACCTGAAAATGCCGCTGCTTGTGATCACGTCGACAGCAATTCAGGCAGAGGAACTGCATAGCGACATCACGTTCTTGAATTCTTATTTCCCCCGCCCGCGGGGGATCCACTACTTTCCTGAGCATGACACCGAACCGTATCAGGGGGTGAGTCCTCACCCTCAACTCAGCGTGTTGCGGATGCAGGCTCTGTGGAACATTGTCCGAAAAAATGCCGGCATTGTTGTGTTAACCGTTCGCGGCGCAACACAATGGATCGCTCTGCCGGAAAATTTTGAACGCAGTTATACGGGACTGGAATGGGGAGAGGAACGAGGGCCACAGGAAATCACGGCGATGTTGAGAAACTATGGCTACAAAGAGAAGGATCTGGTTACGTCCCGGGGGGAGTTTTCTCTTCGCGGTGGAATTCTTGATTTCTATTCTCCGGCAGAAGAGTCCCCGATCCGTCTTGAATTTTTCGGAAACCGGGTTGAATCGATGCGCACGTTTGAAACCGGCACGCAACGTTCCGTAAAAGAAGTGGAACGCGCCACGGTTCTCGCGTTGCGGGAGATCCAGCTCTCTCAAACGGAGTTGCAGTATTGGGGAGATTTTTGCGGCAGCCGGTGGCCCGGTGATTTCTATCATGAAGAACTGACGGAAAAAACGGAACAGGCTCTGGAGACCGGAGCCTTTGAAGGGTACGAGGAATTCGTGCGAGGATTCTTTCCGAAACCAGCAACCATTCTGGACTATTTGAGCGGATCCTGTATAGCACTGGATGAGCCGCATTTCCTGGAAGAGAGACATGCCGGGACGCTGGAGGAATACCGCAGGCGCTACGATCAGATCCATGAGCAGTACCGGCTCGGGCTTGAGCCGCAAGAGATCTTCCAGGATTGGGAGGATTTTCGCAGCTCAGTCAACAGACATTCCTGTCTTTTGTTTCATGACCTTGATTCAGAACCAGCCGGAACAGATTTGCATTTTCAGTACGCGTATCAGACCGCGCGACTGTATAACGGTCAGGTACAGGAGATCGTCAACGACACGCTCCGGCAGCAGGAAAGCGGATTCACTTCGTTTTTTGTTCTTCCCACTCCCGGGAAAGCGGAACGGTTGTCTGAAATTCTAAAAGAATACGAAGCGCCGGTTTTGTTTTTTCATGATCCACTGGAAGAGTATGCCGGAGATCTTGCAGGGAAGATCGTGGTCTGTATCGGAAATCTGGGTCATGGATTTCGCAACCCCGAGAACCAGATCGCTTTATTGACCGAAGATGATCTGTTTGGCGAATCGCGTCCGGTGATTCAGACCAGGAACAGAAAGGCTGCCGGGAAATTCCTCTCCGATCTCCGGGATCTCAAGATCGAAGACTATGTCGTTCACGTGGATCACGGCATCGGTCAATTTCACGGTTTGACCACAATGCACGTGGAAGGAAAGCAGAAGGAGTTTTTGCTTCTCCGTTTTGCAGATGATGACAGATTGTATGTTCCGGTGGAGCGTCTGGACCTGGTGCAGAAGTACATGGGTTCGGGAGACGTGGCTCCACGGCTGGACAAACTGGGGACAGGCGCATGGCAGAAAACCAGGTCGCGGGCCAAGGCCTCCATGAAGGAAATGGCGGAAAAACTGCTCCAGCTATACGCCTACCGAAAGACTGTGAAGGGTCACGAGTTCAGTCTGGACGATGCCCTGCAGCGCGAGTTCGAGGAGGCGTTTGAGTTTCAAGAAACGGCTCATCAGCTTGCTGCGATTGAAGAAGTAAAAGCCGATATGGAATCGGAGAAGCCTGCCGACCGTCTGATCTGCGGCGATGTCGGTTACGGCAAGACTGAAGTGGCTATGCGCGCCGCTTTCAAGGCGATCCGGGACGGCAAACAGGTTGCGTTGCTCGCCCCTACGACGATTCTTGCCTTCCAGCATGACCATACGTTCCGGAAGAGATTTGAAATGTTTCCGGTCAACATAGGAATGGTCAGCAGATTCAAAACCCGCGCCGAGATCAAGAAGGTTCTCGAAGAAACCCGTGATGGAAAGATCGATATTCTGATCGGGACTCATCGCCTGCTTTCCAAAGATGTTCAGTTTCAAGATCTGGGTCTGTTGATTATTGATGAGGAGCAGCGGTTTGGCGTCACGCACAAGGAACGGCTGAAAGAAATGAAAAAGAATGTGGACGCGATCAGCCTGAGCGCTACTCCGATTCCACGAACGCTCCAAATGGCGTTGATGGGGTTTCGTCCAATGAGCGTGATCGAAACGCCTCCCAAGGACCGTCTGGCGATCCAAACGAATATCGTAAAGTACAACGAGGACACGATTGGAGCAGCCGTCCGGGCGGAACTCAAGCGCGGTGGACAGGTCTATTTTGTTCACAACCGTGTGGAGAACATCCATTCGATCGCCGCTTTGATCCAGCGTCTTGTGCCTGAAGCACGCGTGGCCGTTGCCCATGGACAGATGGTGGAATCGGAGCTGGAAAAAGTGATGCTCCGGTTTATCAACCACGAATCCGATGTTCTGGTTTCCACCACGATTATTGAAAACGGCATCGACATCCCGCTGGTCAATACCTTGATCGTGAATCGCGCGGACCGCTTTGGCCTTTCGCAGTTGTATCAGCTGCGCGGACGCGTCGGGCGTTCTCACCGCCGCGCCTATGCGTATTTTTTGATTCCGTCCGAAAAAGAACTGACTTCCATTGCCAGGAAGCGGCTTGCGGCCCTTCGTGAGTTTACAGAATTGGGGTCCGGGTTCCGGCTCGCTGCTCTGGATCTGGAAATCCGCGGCGCCGGGAATTTGCTCGGAAACGAACAGCATGGACACATGGCCGCACTCGGATTCGAGCTATACTGCCGGATGCTCGAACAAACTGTGCGTGAATTGCAAGGGGAAGAGACAGTCCACGAATCCTCCACAAACCTCAATCTCAACCTGGATATCCGCATTCCGGAAGACTACATCGCGAACATGAACCAGCGTCTCAATCTGTATAAACGGATTGCCGGCGCCCAGTCAGAAGCACAGATCGCCTCAATTCGAGAGGAAATGCACGATCGTTTTGGAACCACTCCCGAAAGCGTGGAAAATCTCCTGGAATACGGGAGATTGAAATTGAAAGCCGAATACCTGTCCATCCGCTCCATCGATGTTTCGGATGGCTCGCTGTTCTTTCAACTCTCCAAACAGGGAAACGTCCGGGCGGAGAACATCCTCACGTTCATCCAGAAACATCAGGGCGCTGCCATTTCGCCGGGAGGGATCCTGAGCGTCCCCGGAGAAAAGCTGCACGTTCCGGAAAAACTCTTTCGCGCCATCGATGCCACCCTCACCGAACTCGTGTAAAGATCGAGGTAACCACAAAGGCACGAAGGCACAAAGAATCACGAAAGAAAAGTTTTATGATTCCTTTTGTGTATCTTCGTGACTTTGTGTCTTTGTGGTTAACCCGATCTAACAACTGTGATACAATTCAAAAATCCATTTTCGGAGTGAATCCATGACACGTGTCCTTTTTGTTTTCGCAGGTTTGTTGATTGCTTTCGCTCTTTCAGCATCAACGGTGGAAGAGATCGTGGCTCGCGTGGGAAATGAAATTATCAGCAAAAGCGACCTCGAGAAAGCCCAGCAGCGCTTGTACGCAGACCTGGGTCGAAAAGTGAAGGGCGAAGAACTGGAAAAACAGTTTGGCGAGCAAAAAAAAGAGATTCTGGATTATCTGGTAAATCAGAAGCTGCTGGACCAAAAGGCGAAAGAGCTCGATCTGAACGTTGAAGAGGAAGTGAACGCCGCCATCAAGCGTCTCCGGGAAGAAAATAACGTTGAAGATGACCGGGCGCTGGAAGCTGCTTTACAGAAAGAGGGGTCTTCGGCGGCCCAGCTTCGCGAAGATTTTCGCAGAAGAATCATTCAACAGCGCATCCTCTGGAATTACGTTCAGGGTAAAGTGAATATCACCGAGGATGAAATCAAAAATTATTACGAACAGCACAAAACCCAGATGATGACAGAACCGGTTACGAAGATCCACCGGTACGTTGTTTCTGATCCATCTGTAGAAAAGGCCCTTCTTGGCGCGGAAGCCAGATCGCTGGTAAATTCGTTACGTAGCGGGAAAGAGATCAAGAAGGAAGACTTTCCTCATTTGAAAGAAAGTGAGAGCGCCGAATTTGCGCAGTCTGAGATCGATCCTCGTCTGGCGGATATTCTGGACAAGACACCGGTGGGGTCGGCAACGGATGCGATGGAAACGGAAGACGGTTGGCTCGTGCTGAGAGTCGAGGACCGTCAGGACGCAAAACCCGTGTCGCTTGAGGAAGCGCGAGGCAAGATTTACAACTTCTTGCTGCAGGAACGCGCAGATAAATATCAAAAATCATTTATGGAAGACCTGCGGAAGCAGAGCTACGTCGTGGTCAATCCCAACTACTCATGATATGACCGCTTCCCTGACGATTGATTCCCTTACTCTGATCGGAAATTCCGACGCGATGCACCAGCTCTACAAGATGATCGGGCGCGTATGCAATTTGGATTGCCCCGTGTTGTTGATCGGGGAGCCGGGAACCGGAAAAGGGCTGGTGGCGCGCGCTCTTCATTATTTCAGTCATCGCGCCGGCTCTCCTTTTTATTCCATCCGCGGTGACGAAGTCAACGAAAGCCCTGATGAGCATTTTCTTGGAATCGAAGACTCCCATCCTGCGGAAGGGACTTGCTACATTACCGATTACACCGCTATGCCGGTCCTCTCCCAATACCAGCTTTTGTCGATTTATCAGCGGAAGCAGTTCAAATGTTCCCATTCTGGACGCTTGCGCAATCACAGCCTGCGTTTTATTGTGGGCGCCGGCAGCACATTTCATGAAGATTTGGAGAATGGAAGGATTCCGCTGGACCTTTTCTATGATTGGAATTTCTTGCCGTTCTATCTTCCCCCCTTGCGGGAGAGAAAGGGAGATATTCCGGAGCATGCCAATCATTTTCTTGAACTTCTTTCCGCCGAAATGAAAGTCTCTCGAAAGGAACTTTCTCCTGAGGCGATGGAAATTTTGGTTGCTCATGAATGGCCCGGCAATCTTACCGAGTTGAAAGGAGCCCTCCAAACCGCCCTATCGAACTCCCGCGGAAATTACATCCGCGCAGAGCATCTGCCCTCTTTAAGAAAACCAGGACCCGGGGGCTCGGAAGCGTTTCAGCGCTTAGAAATCTTTTTGAATTCAAAATTGTCTTCCTATATTCAGCATTCACCGGACATGCTGGCAGGAAATCTCTATCGCCTATTGCTTCCTCAGATTGAAAAAGCATTGTTTGATTACGCTTTAAACAAATCAAAAGGGAACCGGAACAAAGCTGCTCAATTGTTGGGGCTGCATCGGAACACCCTCAACAAAAAACTTCAGAAAGTGATGTAGCAGTCCTGGGAATCGAGTGTCCCGCCGAGTTTCTACAATACGGAGGTCTACCATGGGATCCAGGATCCTCAAACAATCGTTCGCTGTCCTGATGCTGTTTCTTTCGTCCACGTTACTGGCTGATAACAACGTGCGTTCGGATTCCATTGCCAGACTCGAAAACGAGCTGACTGCAAAGTATGGAGAAGAGGCGCGTCCCCGCATTCATCGTGGAATCCGGCAGGTCCAGAGTTTCTGGCGTTCTTCCGATGGGGACGCAAGTGTTTTCGAGGAGTTTGTCCGGACGAATCTTGCCGGTGATCACCTGACCCTCGATGAGGTGTTTCACCGGTTTGAGTTTGCGATGGAACAACTGGATGGACACATGAACGAGATCGGCCGGGAATTCCGGCGGCAAAGCGATCTGGATCTCGGGACCATTTTGCCGTTGGATGAGACATTGGCCGCGTATGATCCGTCCGCTCACATCAATGATGATTTTTTCGCGAACAAGACTGCGTTTATAGCGTTGCTCAATTTCCCATTGACAACTCTGGAGCAAAGATTGAAAGAAGGGGAACAATGGTCCAGACGCCAGTGGGCTGAAGCCCGATTAGCCCAAAGATTCTCGCGCAGGATCCCGGCGGACGTGAATCTGGAAATCAGCAAGGCCGCTTCGCAAGCCGATTCGTATATCGCCGAATACAATATCTGGATGCATCATCTGCTGGATGAAGACGGAAGCCGGCTGTTTGCTCCCAAGCTGAGACTGATCACCCACTGGAATTTGCGCGATGAGTTGAAGGCGGATTACAGCGATCCGAACGGTCTTGCGAAACAAAAAATGATTCAGCAGGTCATGGAACGGATTGTGACTCAATCCATTCCTGCGATTGTGATTAACAATCCGCACGTGGACTGGAAGCCGTTTTCAAACCAGGTTACGCCTGCAGCCGAATCGGATGCGGATTCCCCTGCACCCGCCGGTCTGAAGATTACGGACACACCCGAACCGGACACCCGCTATGCCATGCTTCTGAACACGTTTCTTGCAGCCAGAAAGGCTGATCCGTTTTCGCCCACAGCTCCCACTTTGATCGATCGCCGCTTTAACGAAAACCGTGAAATCCCCGAAGCGCGTGTCCGCGAGATCCTGGAATCGGTGCTATCCTCACCGCTTGTCCCGCAAATTGCAAAAGTGATTGAGTCGAGATTGGGACGCAGCCTGGAGCCGTTTGATATCTGGTACAACGGATTCCGTCCGCGAGGAAAATATACCGAAGCGGAGCTCGATCAAATCGTTTCGAAGAGATACCCCAATGCCGAAGCTTATGCCGCAGATATTCCGAACCTGTTGCAGCAGCTTGGTTTTACAAAGGAAAAAGCGGAGTATCTATCTTCTAATATTATAGTAGATCCTTCCCGGGGGGCGGGCCACGCGCTGGGAGCGGCTCGCCGGGGGGACAAGGCACACCTTCGCACCCGTGTGGAAAAGGGGGGAATGAACTACAAAGGATATAACATCGCGATCCATGAAATGGGCCACAACGTTGAACAAACCTTCTCCCTCAACGATGTCGATCACACACTTCTCCAGGGTGTTCCCAATACCGCGTTTACCGAGGCGCTTGCGTTTGTGTTTCAGGGGCACGATCTGGAACTGCTCGGCCTGGCGAAACCGGACGCTTCTTCGCAGGCCATGAAGAGTCTCAATGATTTTTGGGCCACTTACGAAATCGGGGGTGTGGCACTTGTGGATATGGCGGTGTGGCACTGGATGTACGATCATCCGGATGCAACGCCTGCACAGTTGAAAGAAGCCACGATTCGGATTGCAAAGGACATTTGGAACAAGTACTACGCTCCGGTCTTTGGAAAGCGCGATGTGGTGCTTCTCGCAATCTATTCCCACATGATCAGCAATCTGTTGTATCTTCCCGACTATCCGATCGGACACCTGATCGCGTTCCAGATCGAGGAGCAGATGGAAAAAGCGGGCAGCATCGGAGCCGAATTTGAGCGGATTGCAAAAGCCGGGAGCATTGCTCCGGATATCTGGATGAAAAATGCAACGGGCGCTCCCGTTGGACCGGATTCCTTGCTTCGCGCTACCAAGGCCGCCTTGCAGCAAATGTCGAAGTAAGAGGGCGCATGCCCGCATGCCATGCGCCTCTACCGAACATCTTTGTTCTACGTTATAATGAACTGCATCCGAAGGCGGAGCCTTTTCGCGGCGGAAAAGCATGCCTGCACAAGACAAAGACCCTTTGCTGGGTACCCGGATTCGCGAGTACGAGATCCTCGAAGTCATCGGACGGGGTGGAATGGGATCCGTATACAGAGCCCGCCATACTTATCTGGATGAAGAACGCGCCATCAAGGTAATTTCAGCCCGTCTAGCCGGCGACAAGGATTTCATAGATCGGTTCATCCGCGAAGCCAAGATTCTCACCAAACTGCAGCATCCCAACCTTGTCCAATTATTCGAATTCGGAACTCTCGGGGAAGATACTTTTTTCATGGTCCTTGAATTGATCCGGGGCCAGAGCGTTTTTGAGCGGATTCATCATCGAGGAAGACTCCCCGTTCAGGAATCGATCAAAATTGTTCGCGAAGCTGCGCTCGGACTTCACAATGCTCATCAGAAGGGAATTGTGCACCGGGACATTTCTCCGGACAATTTGATGCTTGTAAAAAACGAAGCAGGCGAAGAAGTTACAAAAGTTCTCGATTTCGGAATTGCAAAACCGTTGTTTGAAAATGCACAGCAATTCACAATGATAAACATGTTTATCGGCAAACCGGAATATTGCAGCCCGGAACAGTGCGGCAGTCTGGAGGAAGGGGAGACCATCGACCGCCGTTCCGATATCTATTCGCTCATCATCACTTTCTACCAGATGATTGCCGGCAAATTACCGTTCTATTCCAAGAGTCCGACCGGTTATCTTGTAAAACACCTCCATGAACTGCCCCCTGCCGTTTCGACGCATTTTCCTCCCGGTGAAATCTCGGAAGCGCTCGACCGGTTGATTCTAAAGGCGCTTTCCAAGAAACGGAGTGACCGGCAATCATCCATGGCCGATCTGGTTTCCGAACTGGATGCACTCTCCGCGCCGCCGGCAACCGTTCCATCCCGTGCGGTGATCTCCGAACTTCACCCCGGGGAGATGTTTGCTCAGCGTTATCGCATCGAAAAAGAGATCGGCCGCGGCGGGATGGGAAAAATCTACAAAGCCACAGACAAGATTCTGGAAGTTCCCGTGGCGCTCAAGATCATGGAGTTGATCCATCATGATGAGAGGTCCATCGAGAGGTTCAAACGCGAGGTTGTTGTCGCGCGCAAAGTTGCACACCCAAACGTTTGCCGCATCTACGATATGGGCGAGAGCGGAGGACTTCATTACGTTTCCATGGAGTTCCTGGAAGGCAGGACCCTTGCCGAAATGCTGCGTAAGGAGGGGCGTTTTACTCCCGAGGTCGGCATCCCGCTTCTCAAACAGGTTCTTCAGGCTCTTCAGGAAGCGCACCGTGTGGGTGTTGTCCATCGCGATTTGAAGCCGGAAAACATAATGGTGGATCTGAGCCATCGCGCTCACATCATGGATTTTGGAATTTCTATTTCCTTTGATGTGGGGCGCCTCACTCAAACCGGAGCACTCGTTGGAACTCCCTACTACATGGCGCCCGAGCAGTTTGAAGGCAAAAACACGGATCACCGCGCAGACATCTACTCGCTGGGCGTGATCATGTTTCAGATGTTTACCGGCAAACTTCCCTTTGAATCGGATACACCGATGGCCATTATCTTCGCACATTTGAAATCAGAGCCGCCAAAACCGGCGAGTATCGCCAAAGACATCCCGCCGGAACTTGAAGCGATCATTCTGAAGGCTCTTCAGAAAGATGCGGAGCAGCGTTATCAGACTGTCCGCGATCTGCTGGCAGCGCTCGAACCTTTGCTGGCCCCGACTACCAGTCTTGCGGCAACAAGTCCGGAACAGGCCGTCCACAAACTTCTTGCCGAACAAAGTTATTCCAAGGCGGTTAAGTTTCTACACACCTTGCTAAAGAGGCAACCTCAGAATCAGCAGCTCAAAAAGCTTCTGAATATCGCCACCACCGAAAAAATCAAACGCGACATTCATCGCACAAAGTATTTGATTCATAAGAAGAATCTGGTTCAGGCCCAGCTATTGCTGGAAAAGATCAACCGCCTGAATCCCGAAAACACAAAAACGATCAGCCAGGTACGCAAGCTGCAGGAGTTGCTCGAAAAGAGCCGCGATGAGGCAGTCACCCATTATCTAACGGAGGCAGGAAGACTTCTGGAGAGAAAGGACTGGACTGCGGCGGAATCGAATGTCGAATCTGCCTGGAATCTCAAACCGAACGACGACCGGATTGCAGAGTTTCGGCAAAAGTTACGTGTCCGGAGAGACAAAGAAGACGAACAAAAACAACTGGTGGACTTAAATGAAATCAAAGAGATGTGGTTTCAAGGAAGGGAAGAGGAAGCCGTCGCCCGTTTGAACGTTTTGTTGCAGGAACATTCCGGGTTCAGTCCTGCGCTTTCTTTTCGCGGGGAAATCCTGGAGATTCAACGCGTCAGAAATCAAGAACAACGGATCAAAAAGGAGCTCAAGCAAGTCTTCGCAATGCTCCAATCGCTGAATTTTGATCGAAGCTTATCCATGCTCGAGCAGATATCTGCGGATATTCAGGAACGGCCTTTCCAGATAGAACTCTCGCGGATCCGGAACGGTGTTCGGGGGATCTCCGCATCGTTTGCCGACAAGAAATTCGCGGACGTCCAGGAAGTCATACAACTTCTCTTTTCCAATGATCCACAAGGATGGCTGGCTCCATACCGGTCCTATTTTTCAGAAGTCGAAAAGATCGCTGGAGAAAGAGGGTCCGAGATAGCAAAAGAACAAATGCATCAGGAAGTGATCAACCACGATCTTGCTGAGACGACACATTTGTATCAGCGGGAAGCTTATCAGCAGGCGTTGCAACGAATCAATTCGCTCCTGCAACGGGAACCGGATCTTGATGCCGCGCAGAACCTGAAGAAGGCGATTGACAGCGCTATCCAGGAACAAAAAACGTCCTCGGACTTTCAATCGGCATTTGATGAAGGCAAGAAATACTTTGACCAGCTGCGCTGGCAGGAAGCGATTGAATGCTGGCAGAAAGCCTTGCGGATCTATTCAAATCAGACCGTCCGGGAATGGATCGCTGCGGCGGAAGAGCGTCTCAACAACGAACGCCGGATTCGAAGTGAAATCACCGCGCGGCTAGGACAGGGTGCGGGGCTGATCTCTTCCAGGAAATACGGAGAGGCGGATCGTCTTGTTGCGGAGTGCCGCAAAGCAATGACTCCGGAATACCGGCTACAGGATTTGCAGCAGGAAGTGGAACGATTCGCGCAACGGCTGAATGAGGAACGGGACCGGGAAGAAACGCGCCTGATTGCCATCAACAAAGAAGTTGAAGAAGCCACTCATTATTACAGCCAGAAGGAGTATCAGCAAGCTCTGCAACGGATTGACGGTGTTTTGCAGAAAGAGCCTGAGTTGCCTGCCGCCCGGCAATTAAAAGTCGAGATCGCAAACAGGGTCCAGGAGCAGCGTGCCACAGAGAATCTTTCAGGAAAACTGCAGGACGTAATTCGTTCGCTTCTGGAAGAACGCCCGCACGATCTGATCACGGCGCTGGGTTATTTTCAGGCAGCTGCAAACGGCACGGCTCACGAGAAAGCGGCCACGGCTCTGGCAGAAGAGTTGTTTCAGTTCCAGAAAGAGAAAGATGCAGCAGATCTAACCACGGCGAGGAAACGGTTGGAGAGGCTAATTCACAGCTCTCCTTTTCTAAAGATGTATGAGGGGCAGATCAGGCAGTTTCTTGGCCGGCTCGTAGAGCAAGAAAAGAGGAAAGCCGAATATACGCATCTGGTTCAGGACGCCGTGCAGAAGTTTCAGGCGCAGCGTTTTGACAGGGCGCTGGAGTCTTTCCAAAAGTTGGACCAGATGTATCCCGGACAATCTCAAATCCAGCAATACATTTCCGCATCGCTGGAACGAATCCAACAGATACAGCAAACCAGGGTCCCTGCAGCGCAACAGCCCCGCGAAATGTTTCCTGTTGCCGAAACAGCTCCTTCCGTTTTCAAGAATCCACTGGTCTGGATTGCCGTTTTTGTGGTGATCGTCCTGGCAGGGACGGCGTTCTGGTTTCTTACCAGAAAAGCGCCGCCTCCGCCTCCCGCCGCCATGGTGGCAGTAACTGTAAATGCTCTGCCCTGGGCGCATGTGAAACTAACTCCGGTCACGGAGGGAATTCAGCTGCCCCAAATTCCCGAGGAAGAACAGGTCACTCCTTGCTCTTTTACACTGGCGGAAGGGGAGTACACCGTTTCTTTGCAGAATGATCAAAGCACCGCACCCGTTGTCAAAACCATTACGGTGAAGAAGGACGGAAATAACCGGTTTGTCTGGACCATGCCCTCGTTTGACTCAAAGGAAGCTCTGGAAAGTATCCGTAAAAAACGAGTGAAATAGCCGGTAAAATCCTACTGCTGGATGCTTTGCTCGGCTTTTTCTTCGTATTCCTTCATCAATTTCAATTGGGACGCATCGCGTGGAATATCTTCCAGCAAATGCGAGAGGCGGAATGAGCTCACCGCGCACTTCCAGTTCTGGAGATGGTAGTGCGCCAAGCCGATGCTGTAATACGGATAATAATCGACAAACCAGACACCGTAAGTTCTGCTGAAGCGGTTTGGCTTTTCCCGGTGATCGAGAGCTTCCAGAAAACTGTCCAGGGCTCGCTGCCAATCGTTCTTTTTTGTGAGCGCAAGGCCCAGCTCATAGTGGTAGTACCACGGATACGAACGTTCGTCCGCCTTCGGTAGCGCGCACTGACTGCGGATTTCTTCTTTCATCTTCTGCACTTCGACATCGGTCAGTAAATATGGCTTCTTCTCAAACTGATGAATCGCTTCCCGATCGGTGCCGGAAGATTCTGCGGGACCAGGGGACGCGAGCTTCCGGCTGTATTCCTCCAGCAGTTTCTTTCCGCTTGAACTATCCTGGATCGCAGGCAAGCTCTTTTCCAGGTCCAGGTATTCTGCCGCCAGTTCCAACTTGCCGAGATGATAGTAACAAATGGCGGTTTGTAAGTAGGGAAGATATTCAAGGGTACTGTATCGATCGCGAAGGATCTGCGAGGCAGGCTTGTCTGCAACGGACATTTTCAAATACGAAAGCGACTCCTCATACTTTTCTTGAGCGATCAGCTGGAGAGCAGTTTCATAATTGGAGCGCCAGGGTGGCCCGGCGGCGAAAGCTGCAACTGAAAAAAACAGAGAAAGAATCGCGAGCCTGGGCCTGTTCATGGGAACTCCTTTATTGCGCTTCGTTATAAATTTTGATGATGCGTGGTGAAATTAACTCAGGATCGAACTGAAAGCTGGGATTCAACCGGCGTACGTACGCAAAATTCGCTCGCGCATCTTTCAACAACCGGTCCGCTTCCGGTTCTCGCATCAGGGCGAGAGCAGCGTTGCTGCACCCCAGATAGAAATAGACTTCCGCCGATTTACTGGTGACTGTCAGGCCTTTCAGGATGTCCACCGCCTTCTTGTACTCTCCATTCAGGTAAGCCAACAGGGCTTCATCTTCTTTTTCCGTTCCAGGAACCGGTTTCTGCACTATTTCGGGTATCGTTTCCGGGACACGCTCTCCTTCCTGGATGAGCGCTTGCAGCTTTTTCAATTGCGGATTTCGCGGATCCAGTTTTCCTAAAGTTTGTTCCGCCCGGTTCGCTGCATCCCAGTCTTTGTCTCTTGCGGCGGCAAAACCGGCATCCAGAGTTTTCACGATTTTGATCTTTTTTAGAAGTAGATCCAGATCCTCCCGATTCAGTCCGATCGCGGTGATCCTTTTTGCAA
>CAZDDB010000033.1:4989-18271 GCA_964504105.1 uncultured Acidobacteriota bacterium | reverse complement strand
GAAATCCAGAACCGTTTGTCTGTCAAAATGTACTAGCGGCATCTCATTCTACCTTTTTGTATATTGGAGTCTGACTCGAAACCTTATCGCAATCTCTTTCATGGCGTAGCAGGAATGCAAATTGCAAACATCAAGCATCAAATTCCAAATAAATTCCAAACCACAAATTCAAATGCTCCAATCTCCGATTCGAGAGACTTTAGAACATTAGAAATTCTGATTTGTTTGGAGTTTGTTGCTTGAGATTTGGTGCTTGTCATTATGCCTTCATGACTTACTTTGATGAAGCCCCTCAAAAACAGTATTTGCCGGCCTCGCGGAGGACATCGGCCAGCTTCTGCCGAATCTCGATCGTGTTGAGCGGGACAAACTTCAGAAACCGCTTCAATGCGGCAAGATTTGTCCGCAGCATGTCTCCTTCCGAGATTGCCGCCAGCAGTTCTTTTGCATGCAGCTCCACGCGGTTGACCGCATCGTTGGCGTAGCATTGCGTCATCAGAACATAGTTCTGCGCCTTTTCTTCCCCGTGCGCGGCAACCAGCTTCCGCGTACGCACCAGCGCGCTTTCCAGCGCGTACGCCTCCATCGCAATATCGCAGATGTGTCCGAGAATTTCCTGTTGTTCTTCCACCGCGGCCAGATATTTCTGAATGGACAACCCCGTTGCAAGCAGGGCAACCTTCTTGATGTTCTTTGCGATTTTCGTTTCTCGTGCCAGAAGAGCTTCTTCGTCCTCTTCCAGCCCGGAGAATCCCAGCACTTCATCCTGCAGTTTCTGGGCAGCCTGCAGCAACGGAAGCTGTCCTTTCATCGCACGCTTCATCAACATCCCCGTGATCAAAAGACGGTTGATTTCGTTGGTCCCTTCGAAAATGCGATTGATGCGGGCGTCACGGTACGCGGTTTCCACTGGATACTCCTGACTGTAACCGAGACCTCCAAAAATTTGCACCGATTCGTCCACAACATAGTCCAGAAACTCGCTTCCAAGCACTTTAATTGTGGCGCATTCTATTGCGTATTCCTCCATCGCTTTGAGCGCTTCGCGCGGATTTTCCACATTCACTCGCGCAAGGGCGCCATCCAGAAGTCCGGCAGTTCGATACACCATGCTTTCGCAGACAAACGTAAGGATGGCCATTTGCGCAAGTTTGTGCTTGATTGCGCCAAAGGTGCCGATCAGACGGCCAAATTGCTGACGCTCGTTTGCGTACCGGATGGAATAATCGATGCAGTTTTTCGAGCCGCCCACGCAAGCTGCGCCAAGCTTGAATCGGCCGATATTCAAAATATTAAACGCGATTTGATGACCTTTTCCGATTTCTCCCAGAAGGTTCTCCGCGGGCACACGCGCGTCTTCCAGAATCAACACGCGTGTGGATGAACCTTTGATTCCCATTTTCCGTTCTTCTGCCCCGGTAGAAACGCCCGGATATCCTTTTTCAATAATGAAACAGCTGAATTTGTCGCCGTCGATTTTAGCAAATGTGATGAATACATCGGCAAATCCGGCGTTTGTGATCCACATTTTTGTGCCATTCAAAACGTATTCTTTTCCGTCCGCAGAAAGTACAGCAGTTGTCCGGGCTGCCAGAGCATCGGAACCGGACCCCGGTTCGGTGAGAGCATAGGAGGAGAGCAATTCGCCGCTGACAAATTTCGGAAGATACTTCCTTTTCTGTTCTTCGTTTCCAAAATAAACGATCGGAAGCGTCCCGATTCCGGTGTGTCCGCCGTAGGACACGGCAAACGAACCGTACTTGCTCATTTTTTCCATGACCAGCATTGCGCAAACTTTATCCAGGCCAAGACCGCCATATTTCTCCGGGACTTCGATCCCGCAAAGACCGAGATCGCCTGCTTTGCGAAGCAGATCAACTGTAACCTGGTTCTCGCCATGCTCCATTCTGTCCCGGACCGGGAGGACTTCGCTGTCAACGTACTCATCCACAGTTTGCGCGATCATTCGTTGCTCTTCGGAAAAGTCCTCCGGCGTAAACATTTCCTCGGGCTGGATCTCTTCGAGCAGAAATCCGCCGCCTTTCATCGACAGCTTGATTTCTTCCGCTATTGCGCTCATACAAAACCTCAGAACCAATTATACTTCGAAAACTCCTGCCGCTCCCATTCCACCTCCGACGCACATCGTCACCATGCCGAAACCACCGCCGCGGCGCTTCAATTCCTGAATGATGCTGACCGTCAGTTTTGCGCCGGTGCATCCAAGCGGATGTCCGAGCGCGATCGCTCCTCCGTTCACGTTCACGGTTTCCGGATTCAGATCCAACTGACGAATTACGGCCAGTGACTGCGCGGCAAATGCTTCGTTCAGCTCGATCAATTTCAGATCCTGTTGCTTGAGATTGGCCAGCTTCAACGCTTTTGGAATTGCGTCGACCGGACCGATTCCAAAAAGTTCCGGAGCAACACCTGCGGTCGCGTAACTGATAAACCTTGCAAGCGGTTTCATCCCGGTTTCTTCCATCTTCCGGCGTGACATGAGCAAAACGGCCGCCGCGCCGTCACTCATCTGGGAAGAGTTGCCGGCTGTCACTACGCCGTCCGGTTTAAACGATGGCTTCAACCCCGACAGCGCTTCCGCGGTCGTGTCCCGGCGCGGTCCTTCATCCACAGCAAAAGTGGTGCGGACGTTTTTTCGCTTTCCGTTCTCCAGATATACTTCATCCAATTGAAGAGGAACAACTTCCTCTGTAAACTTTCCGGAATCGATCGCAGCAACGGCTTTTTGATGCGACTGGAGCGCGAACCCATCCTGTTCCCGGCGGTTGATGTTAAACTTTTTTGCCAGCGCTTCGGTCCCGAGTCCCATCGAAATGTATGCGGCCGGGTTCCGTTCGACCAGCGCAGGATTCGGCATCACACGATGGCCGCCCATGGGAATCAGGCTCATGCTCTCGGTCCCACCTGCAAGAATACAATCCGCGGCTCCAACTGCAATCCTTTCGGCGCCAAACGCGATCGCTTGAAGACCGGATGCGCAGAAACGATTGACCGTAATCGCAGAGCTTTCGACCGGCAGTCCGGCGCGAAGAGCCGCAATTCGGGCCACATTCAAACCCTGTTCCGCTTCAGGCATTGCGCAACCCAGGATGATATCTTCAATCTCCAGTTGTTGAACCTGTGGAGCACGGCGGAGCAGCTCCTGAAAAACGGCGGCCGCCATATCGTCAGGACGCGTATTGCGCAGACTTCCTTTCGGCGCCTTGCCAACAGCCGTTCTGGCCGCCGCAACAATAAAAGCCTCTCTCATCGGCACCTCCATGATCGGGTTAACCACAAAGACACAGGAATCAACCGCAAAGATCGCAAAGACCGCAAAAAAAAAGAAATATCCATTGGCTCTTTGCGGTCTTCGCGGTCTTCGCAGTTCATTTTTTTGCCGTTGTGGTTAACTCGATCAGTTTCGTAATGGTTTGCCCGTTTTCAGCATGTGCTGGATCCGTTCCTGCGTCTTTCGTTCTCCAAGAAGCGACAGGAAAGCTTCGCGTTCAAGGTCGAGCACAAATTGTTCGTCCACCGGGGTAGGCTGCGACAGATCGCCGCCTGTCAGGATCCATGCGATCTTTTCTGCGATCTTCCTATCGTGTTCGCTGATAGTGCCGGCTTCCCTCATCAGATAAATACCAACCTGCAAATAGGCAAATCCGGCGCGGCCGGTCAGAAGAATGTCCTTCCTGGGCTGCGGCTGCCTGTAGGTCTTCGATATTTGTAGTACTATATTCTTAGCATCTTCTACGAGACGATCCGTGTTCATGCTGAAGGTGTCCGAGCCGGCAAAGTAACCGATCTGCTTTGCATCCAAAGCGGAACGGGAAACCTTTGCCAGAGCGATCGTTTCAAACGCGCTGCGGACATACGGCAGCGGATCGCCTCCCGGAGGCATCTTCTGCAAATGACGCATCAGGATCTCCTTGGAACCGCCGCCGGCCGGGATCAATCCCACACCCACTTCCACAAGACCCGTATACACTTCTGCGGCGGAATGAACGGCATCCGCGCCCATGCTGACTTCGCATCCGCCCCCGAGCGCCAGCGCAAACGGAGCCGCCACCACCGGCTTTGCGGAGTAGCGCAACGACATGGTCATTCCCTGAAACGCTTTCACCGCCAGATTCAGATCGTCCCAGTTTCCTTCTTGCGCCTCCAGCAACAGCAACATCAGATTCGCCCCGACCGAAAAGTTCTCCCCCTGATTCGCAATCACCAGACCTTCAAAATCTTTCTCCACAATTTCCAGAGCGGAGCGCACCATCTGAATCGTGTCTCCGCCAATGGCATTCATCTTCGAATGAAATTCAAGACAGGCCACGCCGTTTCCAAGGTCGATCAAGCTTGACCCGGCATTCTTCTTGATGAAGCCATGCTGCCGCTTCCAGTCTTCCAGGATCAGAATTCCAGAGCGGCGCGGAACCGCTTTGGTACCGGCAGAGAGCGCGTCCCAGCAATGCGTCTCGCCATTCTGCGTGCGATAGAAGGCCGGCTTTTCCTGGGAAAGCAGAGCATCCATCCATTCGGGAAGCTGCTTCCCTTCCTGGCGCATCCGCTCTACGGACTGGGGTAGACCGATTGCATCCCAGATCTCAAACGGTCCATGCGACCAGCCGAATCCCCACTTCATGGAGTTGTCGATGCTGAGAATGTCATCCGCGACTTCCGGAATCCGGTTGGCAGAATATGCCAGAAGCCCGGAGAGCGTCTTCCACACAAAGGATCCGGCGCGGTCCTTCGAACGGATTAGATTTGAAATCCTCTCACGAGGATCTTCCATCGGCCGTACCATCTCCACCGCAGGAAACATAGTCTTGTTTTGGGGGCGATACTCCAACGTAACAGGATCCAGCACCAGAATCTCTTTGCTCTCCTTTTTGTAAAACCCCTGCCCTGTTTTGTTTCCGTACCACTTTCGCGCAAGCATTTCTTCCACCAGCTTTGGCAAAAGAAATAGTTCGCGTTGTTCGTCCTGCGGCGCATTTTGATACAGGTTCCGGGCTACCAGACCCAGCACATCGATCCCGACAAGATCAAAGAGGCGGAACGTGGCGGTCTTCGGCCGCCCCACGACCGGTCCCGTGAGCGCATCCACTTCCTCGATCGTGTACCCGTCTTCCAGCACCACTTTCAATGTCAAAAGCGCGCCGAATGTAGCAAGCCGGTTGGAGATGAAATTTGGAGTGTCTTTTGCAAACACAATCCCCTTCCCCAAACGGCGATCACCGAAATCTGCAATGTCCTGCAAGAAAGCAGGATCTGTTTCATTCGTAGGGATTAATTCGAGCAGCTTGAGGTAGCGCGGCGGATTGAAAAAATGAGTTCCAAACCACCGTTTCCGAAACTGTTCCGGCATTTCACGGGCAATCAGAGAAAGCGGAATTCCGGACGTATTGGATGTAACGACCGCATCAGACCTCAAATGGGGGAGAATCGATTGCAGAAGAGCACGCTTTGCGTCCAGATCTTCTACGATCGCTTCGAGAATCCAGTCCGCTTCCTTCAGTCTGGAAAATCCGGATCCAAAGTCGAGCGGCTCAATGAGAGAGGAGGCCGATGGCTCAAAAAGCGGCGCCGGTTCAAGCTTTTTCAGTTTCTCAATTCCCTGGACTGCGAGCCCCGGCATGTCGAGCAGCAAAGATGGAATCGACGCGTTCGCAAAATGGGCAGCAATCTGCGAACCCATGGTGCCCGCACCAAGGACTGCGACCTTCCTAATTCTCATAGTTTGTAGCGCCGGCGTCTCGCCGGCCGAGCAAACGATTGCAGGGAATCCACAATATGCGAGCAAGAACGAGCGGAGCATTCCTCACGTTCGCTTTCGCTCCGTATTGTTGACCTGTTGGATGCGAAGACCTGGCCGGCGGGACGCCGGCGCTACAAACGGTTTCCCGCCATTCTCCATCTTTAATCTTCCATCCGCGGTCCTTTGGTTGCGGCCCGTCAGGGCCGCGTCGTGTCTTTGTGGTTGAGCCACGCATCGATGCCGGCTTGAGCAACACGCTCATCTTCTTCGGTGCTGCCGGAGCTGCAACCAACTGCGCCAACACATTCACCGTCGACCCGAATCGGGACGCCTCCGCCAAAAATCATGAAACGTCCCTGATTGGTTGCGTGAATCCCAAAAGCTTCCCCATCGGGCGCTCCAACCGATTTATATTCACGGGTCGTCTTTCGCGTCCCCGCGGAGGTAAAAGCCTTGTCAATGGCGATCTGGATGCTGGTCACTTTGGCGCGATCCATCCGGTAAAACCCGAGAAGATGCCCGCCATCATCCACAACAGCAATGTCCATGTCTACCCCGATCTTTCGGGCTTCGGCTTCGGCCGCATCCAGGATCACTTTCACATCTTTCAATTCCAGTTTGGGTATCTTTCGCATAGACTACCCCGGCAAAGGCAATTGTCGTACGATTGCTGTAGTACGATCATTCCCGGCTTCCACCGGTTCGCCTTCTTTTGCGAATTCACGGCGCACATATCCGAGTGACAGCGGTTGTTTCAGGAGCAGCGAGACTGTGCTGCTGGTAATTTTCCCGATCTCACGGTCTCCTTTGTACAACCTGTCGCCCGGGTTTAAAATTGCGGCGGATGCGATTCCCATGAGGTGGCGGTTGACATGTCCCTGCGAATCGATACGCGCGATCGTTTCTTGTCCAAGATAACAACCTTTGTTAAAGTTCAAAGCGGCGTCCATTCGCGCTTCCTGCGGAAAATTGGATTCGTCCATATCCTTCCCGATCAGCGGCATCCCGGATTCGATCCGGAACACATCAAATGCCCTCATCCCTACTAATTGCGCATCGAGGTGGTCCAGAACAGTGGTGGCAGAATCCGCCGGACAAAGCAGCGCATATCCTGCCCCCAGGCGAATCACGGAGCATTCGATTCCCGCCACAGCAGCCGCGCAAAAAGAATAAAGCTCTTCAGGCAAATTCTCGATTCCTCTGGAATGAAGAAACGCGCCGGCCTGTGGTCCGAGCAATTGAACCATCGCCAGATCTGCGGTCACATCGGTCATCCGCACATCTTCCGAAATAATGTAACGGTCCAATCCGGATGTAATCTTTTCCCGGATATAATGCTGCAGCACCATCAATACATGTTCCGGGAACGCGTAGAATTTCATGTCCCCTTGAATATGTCCTTTCACATCAAGAAAAAGCGCGTAGGTTCCCGATCCCGGCTGGAGCGCCTTGATATCGTTGGTAACCATTCCCTGAAGAAACCGCTGGCGGTCCCGGCCGGCGATGCGCACCTTACCGAAATAACTAACGTCGCGCAGTCCCACGGAAGTTCGAAGCGCCCGGTATTCTTTTTCGGAATCACCATAATGAGAAGGAATCTCGCAACCAAAAAATTCTTCAAAGGTTGCGCCTTTCGCCAGATGCCATGAATGAGTCAGTAGTTTCATAAGATTCACCACGTTAACGTTCTTCCCCCATCGAGAACGAGGGTTTGACCGGTAATATAATCCACACCGGACAGCAGGAAATCAACCGTTTCCAGAAACTCCCCAACGGTTGCCGGCCTTCCTGCAGGGATTTTCTCGATCATCTTTTTCTTGCTCTCCTCTCCTAACCCTTCGACAAAAAGCACGGTCCCCGGCGCAATCGCATTCACCTGCACTTCGGGGGCCAGCGCCCGGGCAAGCGCCTGTGTAAGCGCAACAATTCCCGACTTTGCAAGACTGTAGGGAAGATAGTTCAAATACGCGCGGTAGGCTGCAATGTCAGCCAGATTGATGATCTTTCCGGATCCTTTTGCCTTCATCTGCCTGCCAAAATGCTGAGAAAGGAAAAAAGGAACTTTCAGGTTCACGGTAAATTCGTGGTCCCACATCTCTTCACCGGTGTCTGTCCATGTTGATTTTCGGAAGCTGGACGCATTGTTGATCAGAATATCCACTTCCCCTACTTCCTTCCCGATTCTGTCGAGCAATCCGGAAACGGGACCGGAAGAGAAGTCCGCTTGAAACAAAGCGCAGCCTGTCTCCTGCTGCAACCGGCGCGCCTCTGCTGATGAGGCGCAGTAGTGGGCGGTCACCTGACAGCCCTTCTGCGACAAATATAGTACTACCTCCCGTCCCAAACGCCGGGCAGCGCCTGTAACCAGCACGCGTTTTTGTTTCAGGTCCATGATGGAAGAGCCTTCCCTCATTCTAAAGTTCCGATTCCAAAGATACAAGCTACAATAGAGCGTCATGTCTGTTTGGGGCAGGATCAAAAACGAAATCAAAGACATTCTTGTGCGTCGAAAGGCGCGAAACGACGCTCCTAAAACGGAAACGTACGAGACGGTCTTGAGAGCAATTTCGGATCTCTCCACGCAGGAAAAAGAATCGCTGTATTTTGAGTTGAGAAAACGCCTGGACGGGAGCAATGAGACAACAGTCTACGGGGAGAAAATTTACCGGATCTATTCACAACAATATCTTGAGGAATCCAAAGATCTGACCGGGATCCGGATCCTGGAGCTCGGCCCCGGAATCAATCTGGCGGCGGGAATTCATTTTGTTCTTGCAGGCGCCGCGCAATATGTTGCTGTGGATGCGCTGGCTGCGTTCCCGGAACGACCCAGGGATTTTTATTCAAGCGTGCTGGAAGAGCTGCGAACCAGACCCGGGATCGTAGGCCGAATCTCCATCTCGCAGCAGGAACTGCAGGAGATCGTTTCCCTGGAACCGGAGGTAAGGTTCAATCCGGAAAGAATCGCCTATCATACTCCCGTTTACGCGGAACACATGCCGTTTTCGCCGGATCATTTTGATTACATTTACTCAAACGCCAGCTTTGAACATTTTGAACAGCCCGAAAAAGTAATCCGCGAATTGTTTCGTGTTTTGAAACCCGGCGGACTCACCGTTCATACAATTGATTTGCGCGATCACAACGATTTCGATCAACCGAGAGAGTTCCTGAAAGTTCCCGTGAATCAATACAGATTCACTTCCCCTTACGGGACAAACCGGTGGCGATCCGTCGATTTCAAGACGGCATTCGAATCGGCCGGTTTTTCATTACACAAATTCGAGATCAATGAGCAAAAGGAAATCAGTGACGCGGAATACGAGACCCTGGATGCCTACTTCAAGCAAACCTATTCACGCAGCGAGCTGGAAATACTAGGAATCGATGTGGCGGCAGTGAAGCCGCTGCGTTAGTTGATCTGGCGGCGGAGCTGTTCCACTGCGTTTTGAGCCGCCGGATAGTCGGGCACAATCGCGAGAGCCTTTTCAAATTCTTGAATCGCCCGTTTCATCATCCCTTTTGCGGTGTAAGCGCGTCCAAGATTGTAATGCGGGTAGTGGTGCGATTCGTAGCGCCTGGCTCGCGTGGCGCGTTCCAACCAGGGAATTGCCTGGTCATATTCTTCCTTCTCGATCAAATATGCGCCGATATCGTTCCAGGGGTTTCCAAACTCAGGATCCACGCCGATCGCCTTCTTACACTCTTCAATCGCATCATCCAGCCGCCCCTGAAAGCTGTAGGCCCAACCAAGGAACGTGTAAGCTTCCGCTGTGGGATAGATATCGATGGACTGTCTGTAGAGGTCAATCGCGTCCTCCAATCTGCCTTCCATCTGGTGTTGATAGGCTTCCTGGAACAGCTCGGTAGCGAGATCTATCGCGTTGCGGTCCTGCTTCATCGATTTCAATTGTAAGAGGGGAAGGACGAAGTTACAAGCAACAGCACTGTTCGTCCGCGTCAGTTGCCCGGCTTGACAACAACTGCAGTACCGCTAACATTTCCCAGGGAAAAGCGTATGACCCTATTGTCCGCAAGAATCTTCAACACCACAAAGTCATCATTCACACGAAGCACTTCATACTTGTCCGCGAGAACGTCGCCCACACCCCCCACGTAAATTTTCCCTCCGTTCGAGATTGCCGCAAGTTTAACTTTGGAAGGCTTTTTCTCCTGGTAGAATCCGAGATAACGGAGCTCCGGGATTTCAGGCGCCGCCGGAGGCGCGATCTTCGGATTGTTCGCGAACCCCAGGGGTGACTCTGTGGCGGGCACGGAATTCTGCGCTTCATGAAACCGGAAGATGTTACGCTTTACTTGAAGGGACGAAGGCGCTTTGTTCAACAAGCTCAACTGCGGCACTTCATCCGTCTGTACCGAAACGAACCCATCAGGCTTCTTTGGGGAAACAGCCGGACCAGTCTGCCGAAGCTCGGAGCGGTTCCAAAAAAACGAAACACAAAGCAAGCCCGCAAGTAGAATCAGAATTTGAAGTTTGGTCTTCTCCGAGTCTCTCATCTTTCCCAGATTTTGCTCCAGACTTGTGAATTTAAACTCCGGTACAATCGTTCTGCGCGGTCTTTCGCTTCTTCAAATGAAGCCGCGCTCCAGGTAACCTGCAGGATTTCACGTTCCACAAACATTCTTTTATTTGCGTTCACACCCGTTCCAAGATCCAGTTGCTGCCAGAGTAAGGAAAACTCGTCCGATTTCCTCTGATAATAAGGATATCTCAAACGCCGCATTTCTTCCAACAATCGCTCTCCTCTTTGTTTCGGAGTCAGCTGTCGCTCGTCGAGAATACCCGCCAAAACGGTCGCTTGAAACACTTCTTCCAGGCTCCGCTTCCCTAAGGTGGTCTTTAGATCTGAAGCCATTTCGATGAATATTGCGGTTTCGTTGTCGTTGAGGTGGATGGTTTTCTGCAAGAATTCCTGGAAGAACTCACGGTATCGTTTCGGGGCGTGTGTGAGCAAGATCACCTGACGCAGAGTCAGACGGCGTTGAGCCAGCAGAAAAAGAAGAGAGTCAGAGATATGAAACAAGTCATCTGGAAATTTTGTGATTGGTAACATCGCGTTCGCGATCCGCATCTGACGCGCCCAACGGGTCCACAGGAAACAGTCGAGTCCGTCCCAGGAGCGTGTCCGCTGATTGAGAGCAAGCGCTGCATGAAAGACATTCTCCACAGGCATGGAAATCACATCCACGACCTCCCCTTCTGCAAGTTGAAAGCGGCGGTATCCGTCTATCAGATTCCTCTCTGAATCGATGACCAGCGGCGCGACAAGAACCGGTTGAGGCTGCAATTTCAGCAGCATGGTGGGATGGGATTCGCACAGTCTAATCTTGTTTTTTGGCAGCTTCATAGGCAGAATCAATCTCGGTCGAAGAAATTGCGCCTTCGCGCAAAACTCTGGGGTGGTTTCCAGTCAATGACACGATCGTGGAAGGAAGACCTCCAGGACAGACGCCGCTGTCGATCATAATTTCCACGCGTTCTAAAAACTCCGGCGAAAAGTCTTGCGGATTCTGAACGGGTGGCTGCCCGCTCCGGTTTGCGCTGGTGGATACGATGGGGGATTGAAAGGCATGTGAGATCTGTCGCGCAATCGGATGCGCGGAAACCCTTACTGCACAGGTTGTGTGCGAGTCCCGCGCGGGAAGAACGAGAGTCAGCGGTCCGGGCCAGAAACGCTCCGAAAGTATCTTGAAAAAAGGATTGCGCGTAAGAAAGAAACGTTCTACCATCGCGACATCTGCAGCAATCAGCGGCAGTTCCTTTCCGGCTTCGCGTTCTTTCAAAGCATACAATTTATCGCGTGCAAGTTCGCTCCACGGATCGATCCCAAGAGCGTAGAAAGTCTCCGTAGGATAGCAGAGCATGCCGGACTGCCGAAGCACGTGAATGCAGGAAGCAAGCTCTTCCGGAATCAGTCGCCGGGTCTGATAAATAATCCTCACAAGGAAATTGTAACAACATACCCGGAACCCGTCGACTATCAGCGACCTTCTTCCACGTTTTCCTCCCGGTAACCGGTGGCGTAAAGTAAGCCACCATCAAAGCGGTTGTGTAGGCCTTCAAGAAACTCTTCAATGCTTTCCCCGGATCTCTCAAACCATTTTCTGAGATCATCCAACCACAGTTCGTTTCCTGTGCCTTGCAGATTTCCGTTTTCTGCCCACACTTTGCTGACTTCCGTTTTTGCATTCTCCTGGACCGTGAAAAACTTAACTACTTTCATCGGTTTGCTGCTGCAGCGGAAAACCGCCGTGGGAAAACAACGATACTGTAATGCATTCTATCATTTTCATTGATTGACTACAGTACCGTCGCCCATGTATTCATCTTTCAATTCCCTGCAACCGAGATGCCCGCGCTACAGCAGTAGCATTATTAGAATGAATATTGTATAAGTTGAACCTGGAAGTAACCTCAGATTTCGCATGCCGCTTGCACCCGGTTCTCACGTTGGTCCTTACGAAGTTGTCGCTTTGCTAGGCTCCGGGGGAATGGGTGAAGTGTACGTTGGCCGTGATCCTCGAATCGGACGCGAAGTAGCCATCAAGGTTTTGCCCTCCAGCTATGCGAAGGATGCCGAACGGTTGCAGCGTTTTGAGCAGGAGGCGCGGTCTGCCGGTGCACTGAATCATCCGAACATCCTCATCATTCATGACTTCGGCACTCAGGAGGGTTCGCCGTATCTGGTATCGGAGTACCTGGAAGGGGAAACGCTTCGGCAGCGCCTTCGCGGTCCTTTGTCGCAGCGGCGCGCTGCCGAATACGCGAGGCAGATCGCAAGCGGTCTGGCAGCAGCGCACGAAAAAGGAATCGTGCACCGCGACCTGAAGCCGGAAAATATCTTTCTCACCAAAGATGAGCGGATCAAAATTCTTGATTTTGGTCTAGCGAAATTGATTGAGCCCCAAGCCCCAGAAAACCGTTCCTTAATCCCGACCTCTCCGCCCGAGACTGAAGCAGGAATGGTATTGGGCACAGTCGGATACATGTCTCCGGAGCAGGTGCGTGGTCTTCCTGCAAATCATCGTTCGGATATTTTTGCGTTTGGAGCAATCCTGTACGAGATGGTGACCGGCAATCGCGCGTTTCGGGGCGATTCCCCTGCGGATACGATCAGCGCGATTCTAAAGGAGGATCCGCCGGAAGCGCGAGACTCGAATCCCAATCTTTCTCCGGCTCTGGAACGTATTCTCCGGCATTGCCTGGAAAAGAATCCGGAAGCCCGGTTCCAGTCGGCACGCGATCTGGCTTTCGATCTGGAAATGATTTCGGAATCTTCCGGAACTTCAAAGATTTCGAAAGTGGATGCGTCAGCAAAAGGAAAAAGGAACCTCACGCTGCTTGCTGCCGCGCTTGCCTTTATTGCTTTGCTCGCAATTGCATTTTTTGCAGGGCAAAAATTCGCAGGCGAAAACTCCAAAGTCATGCCTTCGCCGCCTATTTATCATCGTCTCACCTTCAGAAGAGGGGATATTCAGTCTGCGGAGAAACATGATAAAATTCGG
>CAZDDB010000033.1:0-4979 GCA_964504105.1 uncultured Acidobacteriota bacterium | reverse complement strand
CAGCAGAGGGGATATTCAGTCGGCACGATTTGCTTCCGATGGCCACTCGCTGGTTTACAGCGCTTCCTTGCAGGGCGCGCGGATCCCGCAACTGTATGACGTACGGACAGAGGGAGTCGTGTCACGGCAACTCGGGATTCAGGACGCTCGGGTTCTCTCCATTTCCTCCACCGGGCAGATGGCCATTCGGATGCAGAAGGGCATCCTGGCACAGGCCCCGCTGAGCGGCGGGGCGCCGCGCGCGTTGATGGAGAATGTGATCTTTGCAGATTGGTCTCCGGATGGAACGAACCTGGCAATTGTGCGCGAAATTTCCAGAAAAAGACGCTTGGAGTATCCGATCGGAAAAGTACTCTATGAAACCTCAGAATACATACATTACGTACGCTTTTCCCCCAAAGGTAACTTAATTGCGTTTACACTTCATCCCAGTGAGAGTGGTGATACCGGCAAAGTAGCCATTATTGATTTGTCCGGAAAGCAAAAAGCCGTTTCTGAACAATGGTATCCACACGGTCTCGCGTGGCGTCCGGATGGAAACGAGATCTGGTTCTCAACCTGGAGCCGGGAGCAGGCGGGTGGCAGCGTGCTGTGCGGGCTTTCCATCGAAGGAAAAAAGCGAGTGATCCAGCGATTTCCGGGTTATGCCGAGCTGAAGGACATTTCATTGTACGGAACCGTCCTCATGACTTTCAAAGAGCTTCGCAGCGCAATTCATGCTCTCCTTCCGGGCGACGCAAAAGAACATGATCTTTCGTGGCTCGATGTTTCCGAGGTCAAAGACGTATCTGCTGACGGGAAGATTCTTTTGTTCAACGAGAACGGGGAGGGAGCCGAAGAAATGGGAGTTGTCACTTATCTCCGAAGAACGGCGGATTCTGAGGCGGTCCGGCTCGGACCGGGTGGCGCCATTTCACTTTCTGCGGACAGCAAGTATGCTCTCGTATCTGCTAACGTTAGCAACAGCATTCTCGTTCTACCAACAGGTCCTGGTGAACCCAAAAAAATTCTCAATGACAAGTTGCCCGTACTCTGGGCAGAATGGCTTCCAGGGGAAAAGGAGATTCTCGTTTCGCGTCAGGAGGAGAAACATTCACCCCGGCTATATCTGCTGAAGATGTCTGGAGGCGAGCCTGCTCCTATTTCACCGGTAGGCTTTTACGTGCCGGACGGAAGCGGTCATATGATCTCGCCTGATGGCAAGTTTGTGATCGTAGTTGGGAAGGACGGGAAGAAACAGTTATGGCCGCTGCATGGCAGCGAACCACTCCCGTTGCCGGGAATTGCGCCGGACGAAGTCCCGTTTCAATGGAGCGCAAACAGTCAATCCGTTTACACGTATCTACCGGGACAGTTGCCGGCCCAGGTTTTCGCTGTGGATATAGCAACCGGTCAAAGAAGATTGGTCCGGGAACTCATGCCTGACGATTCTACCGGTGTCACTTCAATCGGCGATATTCGTTTTCTGCCGGACGAGAAGCACTATGCTTATGACTACAATCTGAATCTGGCCACGCTCTACCTCATCACCGGACTGAATTAGGTAGTACCCATCATCGGCAATTGCGATCGTGCAGGGCTGGAAGGATCCGAACTACGAAATGGAAACCGGCACACGGTAGACATATATCTTTGAATGGTAGAGGTCTTTGCTATCAATCGCACTCTCCGGTTTCCATCCAGGGATCGCAAAGGTACTGCTGATCACGATTGTCCCGGGCTGTAGTTCCTGTTCGAGTTTACTTTTTAGCTTTTGCATGGCGCCCGAAAACAAATAGCAAACAATGGCATCGGCCTCTCGCAGGCTGACTTCAAAAAAGTCCTTACGTTGAAATTGCAGATTCGATTTGCCAGACAGGAACTGGATCAAGCGTGAAAAGTAATAAGGCAACGGAGAGTTTTCGATTCCTATAACCGGACATAAGGGGAATCTGCGCGCGATGGCCAAAGCAAAAGTTCCACCACCAGAGCCAAGGTCGTATATCGTGCGTGGTTTTGCCCCGGCGAGATAATCCAACACAACCTTTGTGTGTCGAAAGGTGGAAGGCATAGGAGAAATTCCATTATGAACAGACCAGGAAACAATGGAAAGAATCATCGCCAGCGGAAGCAAAATAATGATGAGAAGAACCATCGCGATCTAATGCTCACGAAAAATGGGTTCTCTCTATCGATGATCGACTTGTTGACCACACTCAAACCGGAAGTGCGAAGGATTGCTCCGGAGATAGAGGTGGACCCCGTGCGTAATATTTTCCGTCACTCCGAAATATTCATGAACCAGTACGTTGCGCATGTCCCGCATTTCTGCCCATGGAAGCTCCGCGTACTTTGATATAATTTCAGCAATTACGGGACGCTTCACCAATCACTTCGAGGCGTCGCCCATGCGACCCATGCGAGCGCAGCAGCCGGCATCCTCCCGCAACAAGAAGGGCGTCCGCGAATTACGGACGCCCTCGAATTTATGCGAACGAGATCCTTACGGACAGCTTGGCTTCTGAACAACCAGTTGCGTATTGCTCAGATTTGCTTTCTGGTTGCTCCTTCCGCAACCGGCTGCCAATTCTTGCAGCACGATTGTGTAGGTGCCTGCACCCTGAGCCTGGTAGAAGCTGAGGACATTCGCGCTGCCCGTGTTTGCCGCGCCGGCAGCTTTGAGTGTTGTTTCGGTTCCGCCCGGTGCACGCAAACGGATCGCGACACAGCTTGTAAGATTGGTTCCGCCGCTGAGCGACCACGTTACGTTTGCTGAAGTAGCCTGTGCCCCTGTTATGGTAAACGCAGGGGAAAGCGCCGAAGTCAACGTGTTATTCTTCGCGCCCAGGGTTGCGCTCTGCGTAGCGGTCTGGGAAGTTGTTCCCGAAACGTTGTCGGCTGCCGAAGCTCCGGTCGTAGTCGCGCTTGAGCCGCATCCGTTGTTGTAGCGCACAGAGTAGGTGTATGTGGTGCCATTCACTCCCGTGGTATCGGTAAAACTGGTTGTTCCGTACACACGGCCGGAGGCAATCGCCGAACCGTTGCGCAGCACATCATAGGTGCGCGTGCCGGCTCCGCCGTCACCCCAGTTGCCGGCATCCTTGCTCCAGGTAACGAGAACGCCTGTATCAGCGCATGCTGCAACATCTGCAGCACTGTTGTTGGTCAGGCTGGAGGGAGCTATGCAACCGCCACCGCCGCCGCAATTTGGAAACTTGAACGATGCGACCCGTGTTTGCCAGGGAGCAGAGCCGGTGGTCTGAATATACTCCTGAGTGTACCAGAACGTACAATCATCGACAGGATCGACACTGATCGAGCTATAATCACCCCACCGTGAGGCCGTGTGTGTTTGCGATCCGCCTCCTGCGATGATCGAGGCTTCGCCCTGAGGCAGAGTGTTCAACGGATCGGTTACCAAACGTCCGGTATAACGGATCGAAGGGAACACGCTGCTGCTGGAGACACTGTAACCAATCGCGATATTCCCTGCACCGTCCATGGCTGCGCTTCCCATCCAGCGATGATTCGCATCGGGAGCATAAGTTCCTTGCTGGAAAACGGAAGGAGATGTCCTCGGATTCCGGATTTCGTACCATCGCACACCAGCGTGATTCGTGTCGGCATCTACTGTATGGTTCGTAACCAGTACGTCGTGCGAACCGAAATTGCGGTAGGCAAGACGGTACATATACCGGTCAGTAATTGCATCCAGTTTTTCCACGGTGCCCGGCTGCGGAATGCAATCGCGTCCGGAGCATCCAACGTTTGAATCAAACGCAGCGACCGCGATTTGCATAAAATTAGTAAAGGTAGAGCTTCCGGGACTGACCCAGTTCACACTGAACTTCCAAATATGAAAAGCGTTCGTTTCCCAGTCTGCGAATAAGTTGGGAGATCCCGCGGGTGGATCCGTTGGACCATCCAGATCTGAAGGCAATTGACCGCCGTCGTTAATGCCATGAAAAATGACCGATTGTGCGGACAAGCCCTGCAACATTCTGCTCCGTTCGAAAGCGCTTGCTCCGGCGCCTGCGAAGGAGGCACAACTGGTGAATTCATTCGTCGACATGTAGTAGGCGTCCGGCCAGATCCCGAAATGCGGGTAGTCGTTGCAAACTGTGTTGCTATACAGAAACTGGTATCGATACCAGGCGCCGGTGGGATCGCCGGTTTGCGAAATGGCAATACATTGATAGTAAGGACTGCCGATCGAGAACTGACTGACCAGCCATCGATCCGCTTTGTGATCATAAAGGACAATCGGGTCGCCGTGGTTTGTGGTCTCGCATACACCGCCAAAACCAGACCAAATCGTATTGGTATTTCGCGGAGTAAGAACCGTTCCGCCTGTCCTGTTATAAACCGCAAACGAAAGGTTTACAGTCTGGACATAGTGGTTGGGTCCGATGTCGCCGTTTGTATCCGGAGGAAGTACACCGTTGCGGTTAGTGATTCCCTCAAAATTAACGGTTGTAGAAGGGATGTTCGGTTCGACGGCAATATCCAGACTGAACGGTGAATTCTGAACGACCTGATCGTTGGATGGCCCTTCATGCTTTGGTCCCTTTTGAGGAATCTGTTTGTTCACAATTTCCAGAATTACTTTTGGAGCTGCCTCTTGCCGGATCGGCATCCAGGTCAGCGGAAGCGAAAGATCATGTCTGACCGACTCGCTGACTTCAGGGTCGCGTCCATGTCCGGAACCGACCGAACTTCCTCCTGCTGCATCTGGAGCAGCCATTTCCATGGACTTACCGGTTGCCGCAGATCGCGGAATCGTGAGACCTGGTTCGTCCTCAGCGAACGCCAGAGGCGCGGCAAGAAAGAAAACGAACAAACACAGAGTTGTGGCTACCCACGTTTTTGAAAGCATCTACTCCTCCCTCAGACACTGATAAATAGCGGTACACTTCACCCAGCCAATACGATATATTAAAACATCGGACAACACAAGAAAAATATGCAAACCAGACTTAGGGCCTGCACAAAAATAACTT